>JAPSGP010000346.1 GCA_031177445.1 Acidimicrobiia bacterium | reverse complement strand
TCGTCGATCCCGGCATCGGTCAGAAAGCGCGCATAGGCGCGGTTGAGGTTGAAGGTGATCTCGCTGCGCGGATGGACGCCGAGGCCCTTCGCGTAGGTCTTGGTCCCGAGCCGGATCGGTGTGCCGTCGCCGGCGTTGCGGTTGCCGACGCTCTGGTCCCGTTCCACCGGGCCGAACCCGTTCGTCGCCGACACCCACTGCAGGTCACTCACGAACGTCGTCGCGCCCGGTGGCGCGGTCGTGGGCGGCGTGGTCGTGGTTGGTGCGGTCGTGGTTGGTGCGGTGGTCGTCGTCGAGGTCGTCGAGAGCAAGCGTGCGTCGGCCCAGTCGCCGTAGTCGCAGGTGACCGTCGACCCGGACCGGCTCAGCTGGATCGCGAGGCTGGACTTGCCGGTGACGTCGAGGTTCACCTGTTTCCTCGGCGTGGCGCCGGTCATCCTCGAACTGTCGTAGGAGGGTGTGCTCGCTCCGTTCATGAAGACCCGAAAGACGACCGATCCGCTTCCGCCGCAGATGTCGTCGATGCCGATGTCGCTGAGGAAGCGCGTGTATCGGCCGCCGAGGGCATAGGTGAGCGTAACGGTCGGGTACATACCGATGCCCTTGGCGTAGGCGTGTCCGTCGAGCTTGATCTGGGACTTGTTGGCGTTCTTGTCGAGCTCGAACCTCCCGGTGCCGGTCTTGGTCGCGTTCAACGCGCTCAGGAACGTGGTCGAAGTCGGTGGGGTGGTCGTCGGCGGGGTCGTGGTGGTCGGCGCCGTGCTCGATGGCGGCGGGGTGCCGAACGTGATCTTGCGGATCTCCCCGCCACCGAAGTAGGTCGTGTAGTAAAGCGCGTCGTCCGGTCCCCACTCGAGGTGCACCGCGCTGCGCAAGCCGAGGTCGGTGACGAAGTCGACCCGGGTGGGAGGTGAGCCCGGCTCGAGTCGGAAGATCTTCCCGCAGATGTAGTCGGCGAAGAGGTAGTCGCCCCGGTACGCAGCCGGCCACGACGAGTTGGGCGGTACGAATGCACCGCCGGTGATCGACCGACAGCCGGTTGCGGCGTGGCTGTAGTCGTGGATGGGGTTGGTGAGCCCGCTCGGAGGCGGTCCGCAGTTCGTCGTCGAGTTGTTCGCACAGTGACCCTCGCGCACGTTCCAGCCATAGTCGGCGCCGGCGACGATGACGTCGATCTCCTCCCATGCCGCCTGGCCCACGTCGTTGACGTGCAACTGCCCCGTGGGGCTGAACGCCATCCGGAACGGGTTGCGGAAACCCCAGGCGAACGTCTCGGGGCAGTGCTTGCCCACTTCGGTGCGTCCGTCGCCGTCACACAGGTCCGATGTCTGGCCGAAGTAAGGGTTGTCGCTCGGAGCCGATCCGTCGGGGTTGAGACGCAGGATCTTGCCCATCGCGATGTGCTTGTCGCGAGACACGTCGTTCAAGCCTGCGCACCCGCTGTCGCCCTCGGGGTCGCAACCGCCGTCGCCGACCGCGACGTAGAGCTTTCCGTCTGGACCGAACATGAGGTCACCGGCATTGTGGTTGCCGGCGAACGACAGGATTCCTTCGAACACCATCTGACGGGTCGCCGGATCGACGACGTTGTTGGTGCCGAGCACGAAGCGAGCGACGTTGTTCGTCGGTGAAGGATGGGTTGTCGGGCACTGCCCGGCGGCGTTCTTCTTCGTGAAGTAGAGGTAGACGTATCGATTCGCGGTGAACGCCGGGTCGACCGCCAGGCCGAGCAGCCCGCGTTCGTTGGCACTGCAAAGCTCGGCGCCGAGGTCGAGCGCGGGCGTGGCGGGGAGCGCCCCGTTCTGACCGACGAACAGCTTGCCGTCCTGGGTGATGACGAGCATGCGGCCGTCAGGCGTGAACTCGATCGCGGTCGGGCGCGCCACCGTGGCCACCGCGGAGTCGGTGAACCCGCTCGGCACGGTCGCCGCCGGGCTTGGGGAGGCGACGACGGCAGTCAGCGCGACCGTCGCCAGGGTCACCGCCGCGAGCGCCACCCCGGTTCGCCGCACGGCGAAACATTACGGAGCGCGATTCGTCGGCGCACGGAGTAGCGACTGCCGCCGCTTCGGTACCCTTCTGCTCGGAAGGACGAGGCAGGGTTCCGTCACTCGTGACGATCGGCCGCCGAGCGGGTCGGCGGAGGAGCAGCCATGGGAGCAACGACCGGGCCGACGCCGGGTCCAGGATCCAGTGTCGAGGGTCACGACCCCACCGAAGTCGTCCTCGTCGCCCGCGGCATTGCCACCGCGGTCGCGCCGGCAGACGGCTTGACCGAGGTGCAGGCCGCGCTGCTCCAGGCGATCGCGAGCGCGCTCACCGGTGTCGAGGTCGATTATCGCGGCCTCGAGCCCCTCGGCCCCGACGAGCTCGCGGCGGTGCTCGAGCGTCGGGACCTGGCCTATCGCCAGCGGATCGTGCACCACATGGTCCTGGGCGAGCTCGTGCTGCGGCCGATCCCGATCGAGGTGGCGGCGCGTGTCGCGACCTACGCCGAGGCCCTGGGCGTCGACGATCGCTTCGTGCGGATCGCCCGGCGGTATGCGCAGGGCGCCTTCGGGCTGGCGTGGATGGACCTGCGGCGCAGCGGGTTCGTCGAGCAGGTCCGCCAGCTCGACATGGGTCTGCTCCGCAGCAGCCGCACGCTGTCGGACCCGTTCGTGGCGCCGGGTCCCGATTCCGAGCTCGAGGGCACCTGGGCCGGGTTCTGTGAGCTGCCTCCAGGCTCACTCGGGCGGTCGGTGTGGGAGATGTATCAGAGCCGCGGGTTCGCCCTCCCCGGCGCCGTCGGCGGGCCCTCGGCCTACCTCGCGCAGCACGACTTCGTGCACGTGCTTGCGGACTACGGGACGAACCTCAAGGGGGAGCTGGAGGTATTCGCGTTCATCGGGCGCTGTGATCCCGATCCCAAGGGGTTCGCTTGGCTGGCGACGCTGGTGGGGTTGTTCGAGACCGGTTACATCGCCGACACCGGGTTCTTCGAGCGAGACGTCCGCGAGCGTCACATCCGGGCCGAAGGCATGCAGTACCGGATCGCCGATGCGATCCGCAGGGGAAAGGCAGTGTGCGAGCGGTACTGCACCGATTTGTTCGAGGTCGACTACCACGCGCTGAGCGAGCTGCCCGTCGACGAGGTCCGCACCCAGTTGCGCATTCCGTCGAAGTCGCCCCAGGCGCTCACGAGCGGCTCGGCGGGGGTGTTCGAGCGCGGTGGGCTCTCTGAGCTGCAGTGCCGGATCGCGGACGAGCGTGCACACCGCGAAGGAGCGGCGCGGTGAACTTCACGCAGACAATCGCGGTCCGCTCCGACAACCCGCAGGCCCTGGTCGACATGCTCGCGGAGTGGGACGAGCAGCAAGCCGGCGCCGATGTCATGGGCTATATGGGCACGCACCTGCTGGCCGACCGCGAACGCCCGGGCCACTACCTGATCGTCGCCGAGTTCGGCGTCGTTGATCCCGGTGTCTCCGCCTACGACGAAGCGATACGCAACAACGAACGACCGGAGACAATGGCGTGGGCGGAGAAGCTGCTCTCGGTCATCGACGGTGAGCCCGTCTACGGGCAGTTCGACGAGCTCTACCGGACCGGCTGACTCCGCATCATCTCGAGGGCGACTGCAGGCGCGGCGCGTAGAGTTTCAAACGGCAGCACCGCGGGGACGTAGCTCAGTTGGCTAGAGCACCTGCTTTGCAAGCAGGGGGTCGTGGGTTCGAGTCCCATCGTCTCCACTCGATCC
>JAPSGP010000345.1 GCA_031177445.1 Acidimicrobiia bacterium | reverse complement strand
CGCGGCACCGGGACGCCTGCGCTGCGCACCGACGTGTCGACATCCGCGGCTTCCGACCGGAGCGCCGCGACCGTGCAGCGCTCGGCGGGACGATGGGCGAACGGTTCGAAGCGGAAGTGCCGCATGGCGTTCTCGTACCCGATCATTCGCACCTCGTCGTCGGGCACGCCCGCGAGCTGCTCGGTGAAGACCTCCGGCGAGCACGGCCAGGTGGAGTCGGAGTGCGGGTAGTCGACCTCCCACGTGATCGTGTCGATGCCGACCTCGTGACGGAGCTCGATCCCGATCCGGTCCTGCACGAAGCAGGTGACGACGTGCTCGCGGAACACCTCGCTCGGCAGCCGCGTGCCGAAGTCCTGGCCGGTCCAGCGGTGCTGCTGGTGGTAGGTGCGGTCGACCCGCTCGAGGAAGTACGGGACCCAACCGATCCCGCCCTCGGACAGCGAGATCTTGAGCGGATAGCGCCGTAGGAAGTCGGACCAGACCAGATCGGCCGCGACCTGGACGATGTTGACGGGCATGAGCGTGAGCGTCACATCGATCGGGGCCTCGATCGACGTGATGGGGACCTCGGAGGACGAGCCGATGTGGAAGCACACGATCGTCCCCTCGTCCGAGCACGCGGCCCAGAACGGATCCCACCACTCGTTGTGCAGGCTCGGGAAGCCGGTCTTCTCGGGGTTCTCGGAGAACGTGAACGCATGGCAGCCCTTGGCCGCCATCCGGCGCACCTCGGTAACCATGGCGTCCTGGTCCCAGATCGGGGCGATCGCGAGTGGGATGAAGCGACCCGGGTAGGTCCCGCACCACTCGTCGACGTGCCAGTCGTTGTAGGCCTGCAGCACCGGGAGCGCGCTCTCGTCGCCGGCGGCGCCGGCGGCGTGGAACATGCGGCCCGCGAACCCGGGGAACGACGGGAAGCACATCGAGCCCAACACGCCGTTCACGTTCATGTCCCGCACGCGCTCGTGGATGTCGTAGCAACCGTCGCGCATCTCACCGAACGACATCGGGTTCATGCCGTACTCCTCGGGCGGACGGCCCGCGACCGCGTTGAGCCCGAAGTTGGCGCCCCGCTGCTCGCCCCACAGCCACACGTCGGCGCCATTGGGCGCGGTGACCACCCGTGGCGACTGGTCGCGCCAGCGGTCGGGGAGATGCCGTTCGAAGAGGTCGGCGGGCTCGACGACGTGGTCGTCGACGCTCACCAGGACGAGGTCGTCGGTTCCCATCGGCCCCCGTTTCCAACGCTCGGGGTGGGGCGCGTTCATCACCACCACTTCTCGTGCAGGCCGCGCTCCTTGGCGAACCTCTGGGCCGACAGGGTGGTGCCGTTGAGCTCGGCTGCTTCCGGCGAGGCCGCGAGCCACGCCACGACCGATGCCGGCACGGTCGGCGGCGCGCCCGGGTAGCGCCCTTCCAGTCCCAGTTCCTTGGCGTTGACCTGCATGCGCTCGGTCACGACGAACCCGGGCTCGACGTTGAAGCAACGCAGGCCGCGATCGCGGTACTCCACGGCCAGGATCGCCGCGAGGCGATGGAACGCGCCCTTCGACATCGCGTACGCCGAACCCCAGCCGCCTTCCCCTGCCGGCGCCGGCGGATCGCTGATCGCGACAGCCGAGGTGATGTTGACGATGGTGCCGGCGCCCCGTTCGAGCATCCCCGGCAGCACCGCCTTGATGAGGACGACCTGGGCGACGACGTTGGCGTCGAGCTTCGTCTCGATCTGCTCGATCGTCGTGTCCTCGAAGCGCGACATGCTCCCCGGGCCGGTGTCGACGGCGTTGTTCACGAGCACATCGATGCGGCCCCACTCGCTCAGCGCCAATTTCACCGCCGCGTCGAGGGTGGCCCGATCGTGCAGGTCCATGGTGACGGGTAGGGCCCGGCGGCCGGATGCCTCGATCTCCTCGACGGTGGCGTCGAGGCTGCCCGGCAGCGTGCGACCTTGCCCGTCCGAGTCGTCGACGCCCTGGCCCTCGTGCACCGTGCGGGCGGTGATGACGACGTCGAGCCCCGCCCGGGCGAGTGCGATGGCGGATTGCTTCCCGATGCCCCGACTCGCGCCGGTCACGAAGGCGACTCTCGTCGGGCTCACGCGCTAGAACGTATTCCAATTTTCGCCTGCGGGAAGCTCGAAGGACAGGGGAGAGCACGTGCTCGAGGGAATGGAAGGCAAGGTGGCGATCGTCACCGGTGCGGGGCGGGGGATCGGGCGGGCCGAGGCGCTCGAGCTCGGGCGGTTGGGCGTGAACGTCGTGGTCAACGACTTCGGCCGCTCGCTGTCAGGCGAGGCCGAGGCCAACCCGGCGGACGCGGTCGTCGACGAGATCGTCGGCGCGGGCGGCAAGGCAGTGGCGAACCATGCCGATGTCGCCGACTGGAACGACTCTCTCGATCTCGTCCGGGGTGCGGTCGAGCGGTTCGGCCGCCTCGACATCCTCGTGAACAACGCCGGGTTCCTGCGCGACCGGATGATCTTCAACATGACCGAGGAGGACTTCGACGCCGTCGTGCGCGTGCACCTCAAGGGTCACTTCTGCATGAGCCGGCACGTCGCGACCTACTGGCGCGACCAAGCCAAGTCGTCGGAAGAGGGCTCGGTCTACGGCCGCATCGTGAACACCACGTCGGAGTCCGGCCTGCTCGGCTCCGCCGGGCAGCCCAACTACGGGCCGGCGAAGGCGGGCATCATCGCCCTCACCCTCGCGACCGGGCAGGCGCTCGCTCGCTACGGCGTCACTGCCAACGCGATCGCGCCGCGGGCGCGCACCCGGATGACCGAGTCGATGGGCAGCTTCGCCGCGATGTCGGAGCACGGAGGAGACTTCGACCCGTTTGCGCCTGAGAACGTGTCTCCGCTGGTCGCCTATCTCGCGTCGCCTGCCGCGGCGCGGGTCAACGGGCAGGTGTTCATCGTCTACGGCAAATCCATCAACGTCATCGACGGGCCACAGTTCGGTGAGGAGTTCAAGGTCGATGACGCGTGGACGCCCGATCAGGTCGACCGCGCCCTCACGCCGTTCTACGAGCGGCGCACGCCGATCACCGACGGTTACATCATCCGCGGTACTCGCGCGTAGGGGCGATCGGAATGGGGGGACGCATCGAACAGCTCGAGGGACGGGTCGCGGTCATCACGGGTGCCGCCGGCGGGATCGGCCGTGGTATGGCGCGGCGAGCTGTCAAGGAGGGCATGCGTCTCGTGCTCGCCGACGTGGAGCCCGAGCCACTCGACGACATCGCGTCCGAGCTCGCCGGGACCGGCGCCGAGGTCGTGGCCAGACGGACCGACGTGTCGAAGGCCGACCAGGTCGAGGCGCTCGCGGTGCAGGCCTACGACCAGTTCGGCGCGGTCCACGTGCTGTGCAACAACGCCGGCGTCTTCCAGGGCGGGATCGCCTGGCAGCGCACGCTCGCCGACTGGGAATGGGTGATGGGCGTCAACTTCTGGGGCGTGCTGCACGGGATCCGGGCGTTCGTGCCGCGGATGCTGGAAGGTGGCGAGGAAGGCCACGTCGTCAACACGTCCTCGCTTGCCGGGCTCGTCACGTTCGGGTACTCGGCGCCGTACGTCGCCAGCAAGTTCGCAGTGCTCGGGATGAGCGAGTGCCTCGCCCACGACCTCGCAGGCGTGGGAGCACCGATTGGCGTGTCGGTGCTGACCCCCGGGCTCGTCGACACCGGCATCGCCTACTCGACCCGCAACCGGCCCGACGAGCCCGGGGGTCAGCACC
>JAPSGP010000344.1 GCA_031177445.1 Acidimicrobiia bacterium | reverse complement strand
TCGGCGAGCACGACCTTCGCGTCGGCGAAGTGGGGTCCGACGTAGCCCTTGGGGAGCTTCGGATGGGCAGCGAAGTCGTCGTCGCCGTAGAGCCGGACCTTGTGGCCCGCCAGCACGCGGGCCAGCGCGAACTCGTTGACCTCCCGGTCGCCGGGCACCAGGGCGAGCCCGAGCTCGCCGTCGACCTCGAAGGCGATGCACTTGAGCATGTCGCCCGGCTCGATGCCGAGGTGCTGAGCGACGCCGTCGATGCCGGGCAGGTCGGGCGTGTGCTCCTCCTGCGGCTCGGAGATCGGCGGCAGCGGAGTCTCGACGGTCGTCTGCCGGTTCGCGGCCTCGGTGTTGGCGGCGTAGTCGCAGTTCTCGCACCACACGAACGCGTCCTCACCGACCGCCGCCACCGCCATGAACTCCTGGCTGGTGTCACCCCCGATCTCGCCCGACTGCGCCTTCACCGAGCGAAACGTCAGGCCGCACCGGGTGAACACCCTGGCATAGGCGTCATACATGGCGTCGTATGCGGCCTGCAGGCCGGCGACGTCGCGGTCGAACGAGTAGGCGTCCTTCATGAGGAACTCGCGCCCGCGCAGCAGGCCGAAGCGCGGCCGGAGCTCGTCGCGGTACTTCCAGTTGATCTGGTAGAGGTTGACCGGCAGGTCGCGATAGCTCGAGTACTCGGCCGCGACCGTCGTCGTGATCACTTCCTCCGCCGTGGGCGAGAGGCAGAAGCCCGTCTCCTTACGGTCGACCAGCCGGAACATGAGCGGCCCGTAAGCAGCGTCGCGGCCGCTGCGCTCCCACAGCTCGAGCGGCTGCACGATCGGCAGCCACAGCTCCTGGGCCCCGGCGGCGTCCATCTCCTCCCGTACGATCTGCTCGACCTTGCGCAGCACCCGGTAGCCGAGCGGCAGCCACGAGTAGAGCCCACTGGCGACCTTGCGGATGTAGCCGGCCCGGATCAGCAGCCGGTGGCTGTCGACGTCGGCGTCGGCGGGGTCGTCGCGCAGCGTGCGGAGGAAGAGCTGCGACATCCGCATACGGCGCAGGCTACCGAGCGCCTGCCGGCACCCGGCCGAGCCGGCTGTGACCCACGGTCGCCGTGAATTCCGACCCCGCCGCTGGCATTTTCTCGCCCGAGCCGTTAGGCTGACGGGCTGATGATCCGGGATCGCGGCGCCCCCAGCATCTCGATGGGACGGACCCCCCACGAGTCTCACGACGAGATGTGTCGCCGCGCCTCGGGCTGCGCCGCCTGATCGCGCCCTCGCAGCCTGCCACCTGCCCGTGCCCTAGCGGAGGCTTGCCCTGATCCAGGTACCCATCCCCCTGCAGTCGGAGGTCTGACATGGCTATCGATGTCACCGACCTACGGACCCGCCCGCTCGACCCCGTCATCGCGGACGAGCTGACCAAGTTCGAGGACGGCGTTCGCCAGTACCTCGCGGGCGAGATCGACGAGGACGTGTTCCGCGTCTTCCGCCTCAACCAAGGCATCTACGGCCAGCGCCAGGGCGGCCACAACCAGATGGTGCGGGTGAAGGTCCCCCATGGCCGGCTCGAGCCGGACCAGCTCGAGATGCTCGGCTACCTCGCCTCCACCTATTCCCGGGGCTGGGCCCACCTGACGACGCGCCAGAACGTGCAGATGCACTTCGTCCAGCTCGAGCAGACCCCGGAGGTGCTGCGCCTGCTGGCCTCCGTCGGGTTGACGAGCCGTGAGGCGTGCGGCGACACCGTCCGCAACGTGACCGGGTGCCACCTCGCGGGCGCGTGCCCCTTCGAGGTGCTCGACATCAGCCCATGGGCCCAGGCGACGACCGACTTCTTCCTGCGCAACCCGTACGCGCAGCGGCTGCCGCGGAAGTTCAAGATCAACTTCTCCGGCTGCGTCACCGACTGCGGCCAGGCGATGTTCAACGACATCGGCGTGATCGCGGTGAACCGGCCCAAGCCCGACGGCACGCTCGAGCCGGGCTTCAAGGTCTTCATCGCCGGGGGCCTTGGCGCCAACCCGCACCCCGCGCTGGCCCTCGAGGAGTTCACGTCCCGGGAGCAGCTGATGCCCACGCTGGAGGCGTGCGTGCGGGTGTTCGACCACTATGGCAACCGCGACAACAAGCTGCGGGCTCGCATGAAGTGGCTCGTCGACACCATGGGCATCGACGAGCTGCGCGAGCGGATCTTCAAGGAGCGCAAGTTCCTGCCGGCGTCGAGCACGTACCCGGACGGCCTGCCCGAGCCGGTGCGCGAGCACGGTGACGACCCCGCGGGCGCCGGCACCGGCCCCGTCACCCAGGTGGGCGAGGCCCCGGTCAAGTTCCTCGGGCTGAATCGGCTCGAGCGCTGGGAAGAGGCCAACGTCGTACGTGGGCGCGCCAACGGAAGTGTGAGCGCGTACGCGTACTGCCGCCTCGGTGACATCACGACCGAGCAGTTCGACGAGCTGGCTCGCATCCAGCGCGACTTCGGGGTCGAGGTGCGCATCACCAATCGCCAGAACTTCGTGCTGCGAGGGCTGACCGAGGAGCAGGTGCCCCACCTGCACGCCCGGCTCGACGCCATCGGCATGGCCGAGCCCGGCGCCGAGCTCGCCCGCGACGTCGTGGCCTGCCCCGGCGCCGACACCTGCAACCTCGCCGTCACCCAGTCGCGCGGCCTCGCCGACGACATCGGAAAGGCGCTGGAGGCCGCGGGCCTGGCCGAGGTCGGCGGTGTGCGCGTCAACATCTCCGGCTGCACCAACTCGTGCGGCCAGCACCACATCGCCGACATCGGGTTCGTCGGCATCGAGCGGCGCGCCCACGGGCAGGCCGCGCCCGGCTACCAGATGCTGCTCGGCGGCAAGGTCGGCCGGCTCGAGGTGAAGTTCGGCGAGAAGGCGAGCAAGCTCCCCGCCAAGCGCGCCGCGGAAGCCGTCGTGCAGGTGGTCGGCAAGTTCGCGGGCGAACGGGAGGCGGGCGAGACCTTCGGCGACTGGCTCGACCGCTCGGGCGGCGCCGCCGCCGTCGGCACGACGCTCAAGGAGCTCGACCTCTTCCCGACTCCCGACGAGTCGCCCGAGTTCTTCATCGACTTCGACGAGACCGGCCCGTACGTGGCCGAGGTCGGGGACAGCGAATGCGCGACCTGAGCCGCACGAGGGCAGCATGACCGCGACCGCCACCTCCGTTCCCGATCTCGCCGAGCTCGCCGAGGTCTCGTCGTCGCTCGAGTCGGCGCCGGCCTCGGCGGCGGTGGCGTGGGCGTGGGAGCGCTTCGGCACCGATCTCGTGCTCGCGGCCTCGTTCCAGGACTGCGTGCTGATCGACGTCGCCCTGCAGGTGGCCTACGACATCGAGGTGGTGTTCCTCGACACCCAGTACCACTTCGCAGAGACGCTCTGGTACGTCGAGGAGATCCGGCGTCGCTACGATCTCAACCTCAAGGTGATGCGTCCCGAGATCCCCCCTGACAACCGCTGGCAGGACGACCCCGACAGTTGCTGCGCGATCCGCAAGGTCGAACCGCTGGCCCGAGCGCTCGAGGGCAAGGCGGCGTGGATGACCGGCCTCCGCCGCGACGAGGCTCAAACCCGGGCGAAGGCACCCATCGTCGGCTACGACATCAGCCGGGGGATCGTGAAAATCAATCCCTTGGCCACGTGGACGGATGCCGACGTCGAGGGCTACATCCACGATCGCCGGTTGCCCGTGCACCCGCTCGCCTACCGCGGCTTCTCGTCGATCGGGTGCTGGCCGTGCAGCCGGCCGG
>JAPSGP010000343.1 GCA_031177445.1 Acidimicrobiia bacterium | reverse complement strand
GGCCCGCCGGGGCGCGGTCGGGACGATGTCGTACAGCTCCTCGACCCGCCGGTCGACCGGATCCGAGGTCTCGCGCACAGGCGGCGCCGCTCCGTTGTGCGCGGGAAAGAAGGCGAGATACCGCCGCACGGTGTCGAGGCACTCCCGGTCGTCGGCGACCTCGAGGTCGGCGACGCCCGAAACCTTGGTGTGCACCGCCGAACCGCCCATCTCCTCTTCACTCACGTCCTCGCCCACCGCCGCCTTCACCAGGTGGCGCCCGCCGAGCGCCATGGACGACGTGCCCTTCACCATCGGGACGAAGTCGGCCAGCGCCGGGATGTAGGCGGTGCCGGCGGCGCAGTGCCCGAGCATCGCCGCCACCATCGGGACCACGCCGCTCATCGCGACCTGCTCCCGGAACAGGGCGCCGGCGCCGGCGAACGTCGAGCCGCTGGTGGACTGGATCCGGGCGCCGGCGGAGTCGAGGAGCCACACGAACGGAATGCGCTGGCGCAGCGACAGCTCCCGCAGCCGCGCCATCTTGTGCTCGCCGACTTGGCCCATCGACCCGGCCATCACGGTGAAGTCGTACGCGCCGATCGCGACCCGGCGGCCGTCGATCTCGCCCACGCCCGTCACTACGCCGTCGGCGGCGAGGTACCGGTCGCCCAGGCCGGCGTCCATGTGGTCGGCGAGTATCCCGTACTCGACCCACGTCCCGGGATCGAGAAGCAGGTCGAGGCGCTCGCGCACCGTGAGCTTGCCGAGGGAGCGCTGGCGCTCGATCCGCTCCGGTCCGCCCATGCCGTGG
Organism: Acidimicrobiia bacterium; assembly: GCA_031177445.1. Taxonomy (GTDB): domain Bacteria; phylum Actinomycetota; class Acidimicrobiia; order IMCC26256; family JACDBD01; genus JAPSGP01. Next base: position 2,995 of record JAPSGP010000343.1, on the reverse strand, counting down.
GCCCGGTCACGCCGCGCCTTGAGGTCGCCGACGAGCGGTCCCCAGTCGTGAACGTCACCGCCCCCCGTCGCCGTCATCGTCTGCAACTCTTGCACAGCATCTGCCGGCAGCCGCCCCGCACCATCGCGTGACAGCGAGCACAGGAGGTAAGGACATGGAGGAGAGCGAGTCACCCCCGGCACGGACCGTCATCGGTGGCCGCCACGGCAGCCCCAGCCTCACCATCGCGCTTCCGTTCTCGAAGATCACCAGTGTCGACTCCGAGCTGCGGGAAGCCGTGGCGGACATGGCCGCGCTCCTCGCTCGCCTGGCGACCGCGACGGACCCCGACGAACGCGAGTCGATCGCGGCTGCTGCGAAGGAGATCGCCGAGCGGGTCGGAAACGACTGAACGCCCTTCTCAGCGGGCGCGACCGTCGACGACGGCAAGCGTGTGCCATTCGCCGGGGACGCCCTTCAGCGCCTGGATCCCGCGATCCTCGAACTCGAAGTCGGAGCCGATGACGAGGTCGCGCACCGTGCTGGTGACGAGCACCTCGCCCGGGACGGCAATTGCGGCGACGCGAGCGCCGATGTGCACGGTCATCCCGGCCAGATCCTCGCCGCGCACCTCGCACTCGCCCGAGTGGAGTCCGGCGCGTACTTCGAGCCCGAGCCGGCGCGACCGCTCGCTGATCACCCGGGCGCAGCGAATGGCGCGGGCCGGACCGTCGAAGGCGGCGAGAAAGCCGTCGCCGGTCGTCTTCACCTCGACACCGCCGAAGCGACCGAGTTCATCCCGAACCGCGGCATCGTGGCGATCAAGGAGATCCCGCCAGCGCCGGTCCCCGACCTCGGCCGCGAGCTCGGTGGAGCGGACGATGTCGGTGAACAGCACTGTCTTGAGCACGCGGTCGATCTCGGTCATGTGGCGCCTTCCGGTGAGGAACTCCTCGATCTCGTCGGCGACCTCCGCGTCACCCCCAGCTGCGCTGAGGTGGAAGTCGCCGGGCAGCTCGACGTACTTCGCACCTTGGATGTTTTCGGCGAGGTACCGACCGCACTCGACCGGGATCAGCCGGTCGCCGGTGCGATGGATCACGAGCGTCGGTACGGAGATCGCCGAGAGAACGTCGCGAACGTCGCACTCAGCGCCGAACCTGAGCGCAGCCGCCGCCAGCGACGGAGTCGCGGCATTCTTTTCGGCGCGCGCGAGCAGCCGAAGCGTCGCTTCGTCGCGCGCCGCGTCATGGAACGCGATCGCACGGATGACGCGCCCCGAACCCCACTGCTCCTCAACCCGATCGAACGTGAGTTCCGCGAGTTCGGGGGGAACACCGATCGGATAACCCGGAGCCTGCGTACTGCGAGCGAAGCTCGCCCAGAGGACCAACGCCGACGTCCGATCGGGGTACGTCGCGCTGAAGAGCAGCGACATCGGACCGCCCTCCGAGATTCCGACGAGCGCGGCGCGCTCCGAGCCGGCGGCATCCATGACTGCGCGCACGTCGTCCATTCGCTCTTCGAGCGTCGGAAGTCGCTCCGTCCGGTCGGAGAGCCCCGTGCCGCGCTTGTCGAACGCGATGAGCCGCGCAAAGGAAGAGATCCGTGACCATGCCTCGCGCCACGGCGGGAGCTCCCATCCCCACTCGACGTTCGAGACGAACCCGGGCACGAACACGACGTCGAGCGGTCCCTCGCCGACCACTTGGTAGGCGATGCTCAGCTCGCCGCTCTTCGCGTACCGGGTCTCGGGGATCTCCACGTCTACCGCCCCTGCCACTTGGGCTCGCGCTTCTCGGCGAAAGCGGCGACGCCCTCGGCGGTGTCCTCCGTGTGGCTGGTGATCGTGAGCATCGCCTGGAGGTAGTCGAGGGCGTCGTCGGGCGACAGCTCGAGCGCGCGGTAGAACGACTGGCGGCCCCAGCGCAGGATCAGCGGCGACTTCGACGCCAGTTCGTGCGCGAGCTCGTCGACCGCAGCGTCGAGCTCGGGGACTGGCACGACGCGCGTCACGAACCCGATGCGCTCGGCCTCGGTCGCGTCGACGCGCCGGCCCGTCATCATCAGCTCCAGCACCTTCTTGGGCGGCATCGAGCGCAACAACGGCACCGTGATCATGTACGGCCACAGCCCGACGTTCACCTCGGGAGTACCGAACCGGGCGTCGTCGGATGCGACCACGAAGTCGCAGGCCAGCGCGAGCCCGAAGCCGCCGGCAAGCGCGTAGCCCCGCACCCGGGCGATCGTCGGCTTCCCGAGCGCCCACAGGTCACGGAAGAGCTCGGCGAGCAGCCCCCGGCCCTCGTGCGCGGCTGCGTGCCCTTCGGTGCCGGTGATCCCGCCGCCGCCGAGATCGGCGCCGGCGCAGAACGCTCTGTCGCCGGCGCCGGTCAACACCACCACCCGCACCGCGTCGTCGGTCTTCGCCGCGGCCACGCCGTCGCGCAACCCCTGCATCACCGAGAACGACATGGCGTTGCGCCGTTCGGGCCGGTCGATCGTCAGCCGCGCCACCGAGCCTTCGACCTCGTAGCGCACGTCGTCCACGATCCCCCTTGTCGCCGTGGCAAGCTCCGGCCTTGCGGCGGCGGTCGGCAAAGCCCCCGCCTGCGCGACGATCGTAGAGAGCGACGGGCCGCGGCGCAGGGGACGAGAGGCGAGCGACCGCGTCGCAGGCGGCTCGTGCCATGAAGTGAGACGCGGAGGCCGGGGCCAAGCGCGGAGAAAATCGAGGTCCCACAACCACCTGCCGCGGCTCGGTACCGTGGCCCCGTGTGGTTTGCGGCCCTCGCGGGCGGCCTCGCGGTGGCCGTCGTGGTGCTCACGCCGGGTGGCCCCGAACGGCTGTGGCGGTCGCTTCATTCGGTCTGGATGCTGGCCGGCGGGGTCGGCCTGCAGCTCGTCGTTGCGTTCGTCGACTTCCCTGCGGACCGGATCGACGACCTCGGGTTCGGCCTCCTCATGGCGTCGTACGCGCTACTGCTCGCGTTCTGCTTCGTCAACATCCGGCTGC
>JAPSGP010000342.1 GCA_031177445.1 Acidimicrobiia bacterium | reverse complement strand
GGTCTACGTGATGCCGATCTGGACCTGGCGGCTCGGCAGCGCGCTGCTCGTCGCGGTGCCCAACGAGCCCTACTCTGTCTTCCAGGTCGAGCTGCGCCGGCGGTTCTCTCCGATGCCCCTGCTCGTGCTCGGGGTGACCAACGGCACGCTGGGCTACCTCTCGCCCGAGCAGACGTACGGCACCGGGCTCTATCAGGAGCAGCAGTCGCCCTTCGCGCCGGGCTGTCTCGAACAGACGATCGAGGCGGCGGCGCGCACGCTCGACGAGATCCGAGGTCAGTACGCAGTCTGAGCGTGCTCGGCCACGGCGAGCGCGACGAGCTCGGCGGCGCGGGAGACCACGTCGTCGCCGATCAGGCGGTGCGTCACGAAGCGGACGCGGCTCGTGTCGCGCTCCATGCCCAGGACGCCGCGCTCGCCCACCAGCCGGAGGAACTCGTCCGGGGAGAGCCCCGTCCCGCTCACGTCGACGAGCACGATGTTCGTCTCGATCCTCGCAGCTTCGACCTCGAGACCGGGAACCTCTTGGAGCAGCGCCCCAAGCTCGCGCGCGCGCCGGTGGTCGTCGGCGAGCCGCTCCACGAGCGTGTCGAGCGCGACGAGCGCTGCGGCGGCCGCGATGCCCGCCTTGTGCACGCTTGCCCCGCCGAGGCGGCGAAGCGTGCGCTGGGCGAGCTCGATCACCTGCGTTCTACCCGCGAGAATCGCCCCCATCGGTGCGCAGAGGCCCTTGTTCAGGCTCACCGCAACCGTGTTCACCGGCGCCGCGAGCTCCCGCACCGGGACGCCGAGCGCGACCGCGGCGTTGAAGAGTCGCGCTCCGTCGAGGTGGACGTAGGCACCGTGCCGCTGCGCCGCCACGGCGAGCTCGGCCGTCAGCTCCGGCGTGAGGACGGTGCCGCCCGCCCGCGTGTGCGTGTTCTCGAGCAAGAGCATCGACGCAGCCGCGTCGACGATCAGCTCCTCTGCCTCCACCGGGTCGAGCCGCCCGTCCTCCGCCCAGAGCGACAGTGGCTCGAGGCCGGCGATCTCCTCGATCCCCATCGCCTCCGAGGTGAGGACGTGCGAGGACGCTTCCAGGACGACGGCGCTGCCCCGGGGCGCGATCGTCAGGAGCGCCACCAGGTTGGCCATCCCGCAGGTCGGGATCCAGAGCGCCGCCTCCTTGCCGAGCAGGCTTGCGATCCGCTCCTGCAGCGCGATGACCGAAGGATCCTCGCCTTTCGTCGCCCAGCCGAGCGGGGCAGCGCGCATCGCCTCCCACATCTCGTCCGTCGGCTGCCCGTGGACATCGGAGCGGAGGTCGATCGGCGGATCGGTCACCGTCGCAGCAGGTGACGGCCCGGGCGAGCGCCGGTGTGCTCGCCGCCGTCGACGACGAGGACGCCGTTGACGAGAACGTGCTCGACCCCCCGTGCATACGCGGTGGGATTCGCCGTCGTCGAGACGTCGTCGAGCTCGGCGTAGTCGAACACAACGACGTCGCCGCTGTAGCCCGCGCGCAGGAGGCCGCGATCCCAGAGACCGAAGTGCGCGGCGGGCATGCTCGTCATCTTCCTGATCGCCTCCTCCAGGCGCAGCGTGCCCCGCTCGCGCACGTGGTGGGTGAGATAGTGGACGTGGCCGGCGAAGCCCAGCGGGTGCCTCATGATCTCGCTCAGCGGCCCCGTGTCCTGGACCGTGAACGTGTCGACGCCGAGGCAGAACAGCGGGTGGCCGATCATCTCCGCCAGGTGCTCGTCGGTGAAGAGCGTCCCGACCGTGAGGATCGCCTCGTAGTCCGTGCCGGCGTCCGCGAGGATGTCGAGATAGCATTCCCACGGGTCCCGGCCGAGCTGCTCCGAGATCTGGCGGAAGTTCAGTCCGCCCAGCTCCGGGTGCTGCGGAGTCGCCTGGAAGAACACGCGCTCCCACTCGCCCTTGTGGATGAAGCGCCAGTAGCGGTCGCTCTCGTTGCGCATCCTCGCGCGGAGCGCCGGGTCGCGTAGCTTCGTCGCCGCGGCCTCCGGCCCGTCGGCGGCCACCCACGGCGGCAGGATCCCGGCCATCTGGCCAAGGCCCTCCCGGAACGGGGTCGTGTCGGCGAGCACGTCCAGCCCGGTGTCACGGCTCGCCGCCATCTTCTCGACCGCGCGCTCCCAGCCCCGCTCCGGCGCGTTCGTGTTGTGCCGGACGTTCAGGTGCGAGATCTCCGCTCTCGTGCTCCCGGCGCGGGCGACCGCGAGGAACTCGTCGATCGCCTCGAGCAGGCCGGAGTCGCGGTTGCGGATGTGGCTCGTGTAGATGCCGTCGTACTCGCCCGCGACGGCGTTCAGGCGCATGAGCTCCTCGGCCGTCGCCTCCCGGCCGGGATTGAACTCGAGCCCGGTCGACATCCCGAGCGCTCCCGAATGCATCGCCTCGTGGAGGAAGGCCTCCATCGTCGCGAGCTGCTCGGCACTCGGCGTCGAGCCGGACACTCCGGCGGCGAGCCGTATGGCGTTGTGGCCGACGAACCACGCGAAGTTCGGCGTGTGGGCGACGTCCGAGAGGAACTCGAGGTGCTCGCCGAAGGTCGACCACGGGATCGTGGGCTTGTCGAAACCGAACGTGTGCAGCCGGCTGCGGATGACGGCCTCGGAGGCGGGGGTGACGGGCGCGTAGCTCCAGCCGCAGTTGCCGACGACCTCGGTCGTCACACCCTGGCGAATCGTGCTCTCGGCGGTCGGGTTCGCGAGGATCGAGAAGTCGCTGTGGCTGTGCGGATCGACGAACCCGGGGCAGACGATCTTGCCGGCCGCGTCGATGACGCGCTCCGCAGTCGCGGCCGCGCCGAGCCGGCCGACGTCGACGATCCTTCCGCCCTCGATCGCAACGTCGCCGAGGAACGGCGGGCTGCCGGTTCCGTCCGCGACCCAGCCGTTGCGGATCAGGACGTCGAGCACGTCCGCTTACTTCTTGGCCTGGACCGGGACGTCGCCGACGTGGGGCCCGAGCCGGGGATCGAGGATGTCGCGGAGCCCGTCGCCGAGGAGGTTGAAGCCCAGCACCACGATCATGATCGCGAGGCCCGGGAAGATCGACAGCCACGGCGTGACGTCGATGTACGTTCGCGCGGTGCTCAGCATGCTGCCCCAAGCAGCCTCCGGCGGCTGCGTGCCGAGCCCGAGGAAGCTGAGCGCCGCCTCGGCGAGAATCGCGACCGACAGGTAGACCGAGACAAGCACGAGCAGCGGCGCGCCGATGTTGGGGATCACGTGCCGCAGCATGATCCGCAAACCGCCCGCCCCGAGAGCGCGGGCCGACTCGGTGTAGGGGTAGCCCATCACCTCGAGTACGGCGCCCCGCACGACCCGCGCGAACGCCGGCAGGATGACGATCCCGATCGCGATCATCGCGTTGCGCCGATTCGGGCCGAGGAGGCCGGCGATCATGATTGCCAGGACGATCCCAGGCAGCGAGAACATGATGTCCACGAGGCGCATCAGCACGGTGTCCACGATCCCCTTGTAGTAGCCGGCCACGAGGCCGAACAGGACACCGCCGACGAAGGCGATCGAGACGGAGATCGCGCCGACCTGGAGCGACACCTGCGCTCCGTGGATGATGCGCGCCAGCGTGTCGCGCCCGAGCTCGTCGGTGCCCATGGGGTGGGCCCAGCTCGGCCCCTCGAACCGAAGGTAGGCCAGCTCGTTCGGGTCGAGCCGCCAGATCTGCGACCCGAACAGAGCGACGAGGATGTTGAAGAGGACGATGAAGCCGCCTGCGAGCCCGATCGGGTTGCGCCACTTGCCCAGGGCGGCCAGCCGTCGTCTCG
>JAPSGP010000010.1 GCA_031177445.1 Acidimicrobiia bacterium | reverse complement strand
CCTTCCCGTTCAAAGAGCAGGTTGTGCACGAGGTGTACCTCGACGAGCTCTATGCGCTCGCGCACCAGGAGGGCATGCTCGACGACGCGGAAACCGGCGACGCGCTCGCGCAGGCGTTCGTGGAGCTGCGGATCCTTCGCCTGCACAACTGGCGCACGTTGTCGCGCCTCGCCCGGAGCGAGGAGCCCGGCGCGGAGTCGTCGTGGGTGAAGCTGGCATGGACCGACATGACCCAGCACCTCTCCGACGTCGGCCTCGGGCTCACGGGCGAGGCGTCGCCATTGTGGCGCGGCGCCGAGGGGCTGCCTGATGACGGCCGCTGGCAGCGTCAGTGGCTGTGGAGCAAGGCGGCGTCGATCGCCGGCGGCACCTCCGAGATCCAGCGCAACATCATCGCCGAGCGGATTCTCGGACTCCCTCGCGGCTGACGACAGCGCTACGACACGCGGTAGGCCTCGGGTGTGCCTTCGAGGATCACCGTCTTCGTCTCCAGGAACGGCGGCAGCCCTTCCTTGCCACCTTCCCGACCGATGCCCGAATGCTTGAAGCCGCCGAACGCCATCCCGAAGTCGGTTCGGAAGGCGTTGTGCCCGACAGTGCCCGACCGCAGGTCGCGCGCCACAGCACGGGCGCGGTCGACGTCGTTCGTGAACACCGACGCGTTGAGCCCGTAGATGGTGTCGTTGGCGATCCGGACCGCGTCCTGCTCGTCGTCGGCGGCGATCACGCTGAGGACGGGCCCGAAGATCTCTTCCCGGCCGATCGTCGAGCCGTTGTCGACGTTGCCGAACACCGTCGGCTCGACGTAGTAGCCGCGGTCGAGGTCCTTCGGGCGTGCCCCGCCGGCCGCCAGCGTCGCACCCTCGGCCACGCCTTTGGCGATGTAGCCCTCGACGCGATCGCGCTGGCGTTCTGAGACCAGCGGGCCGAGCTGCGTCTGCTCGTCGAACGGATCGCCCACCCGGGTTTGCGAGAACGTCGACGCCAGCGCGTCGACCAGATCGTCGTGGCGGCGATTCGTCACGATGATGCGCGTGAGCGAGGAGCACACCTGGCCGTTGAGCGCACACTCCGCCCGCGCGAGCGTGCGTGCCGCCGTCTCGAGGTCCATGTCGTCGAGGATCACGGCCGCCGACTTCCCGCCGAGCTCGAGCGTGCAGCGCGCGATGCGCTCGCCGCACAGCGACGCGATGCGCCGGCCGGCGGCAGTCGATCCGGTGAACGTGATCTTGTCGACGCCCGGGTCCCGTACAAGCAGCTCCGATACCTCGCGGTCGGCGGTCACGACGTTGAGCACGCCCGGTGGGAGCCCGATCTCCTCGGCGACTTCGGCGAACACGTACCCCTCGCCCGGTGCCTCCGGCGCCGACTTGAGCACCACGGTGCACCCGGCGAGGAGCGCGGGCGCGATCTTGTGGGAGATCAGGGCGACCGGCGCGTTCCAGGGGATGATCGCACCGACCACGCCCACGGGCTCGCGCACGAGCAGTCCGAACTCGCCACCAACCGTCGGGGGGCACTGCTCCTCCCAGGGGAACATGTCGGCGAGGGCGGCATACTGCAAGATCGCGCCTGATCCGATCCGCCCCGCGAACTGCGCCGCCTTGTAGATGGTGCCGGTCTCGCGCGGCCACAGCTGTCCGAGCACGTCGCCGCGCTCCTGGAGCCCCGCCGCCAGCGCGCGCAACAGGTCGGCTCGCTCGGCATGCGTCAGGCGAGGCCACTGGCCCTCGTCGAATGCCATCCGAGCGGCGGCGACCGCGCGCGAGATGTCGTCGGGACCCGCGGCGGCAACGCGGTAGTACAGCTCCTCGGTCCCGGAGTCGATCACGTCGATCGTCGCATCGGACGACGGCTCTACCCACACACCGTCGATGAAGAGGCGATCGGCGCGGCGCACCGGTGCGGTCATGGTTCGGGCGACGCTCATGTCAACGCTCCTTGGTGGAGATACGGACCGGCAGGTGCTTGATGCTGCCATTGGTGATCGAGCTCAGGCGATCGACCACTCCCGAGACCTCGAACGCCTCGAGGCGCGCGAGCAAGTGCCGAAAGATCGTCTCGAGCTCGACCCGTGCGATGTGCGCACCCATGCAGAAGTGCTCGCCGAAGCCGAACGCGAGGTGCGGGTTCGGGCGGCGATCGACGCGGAACACGAACGGGTCGTCGAACACGTCCTCGTCGCGGTTGGCCGACGCGAAGTACAGCGCCACTTGGTCGCCGGCGCGGATCTTCGTGCCGCGCACCTCGCAGTCCTCGGTGGCGGCGCGCGTGAAGTGGCTGATCGGGCTGGACCAGCGCAGGATCTCCTCCACCGCGTCCGGCATGAGATCGGGGTGATCGCGCAGCTTCTCCCACTCGTCGCGGTGCTCGCTGAAGGCGAGGAGGCCCCCGCTGATCGCGTTGCGGGTGGTCTCGTTGCCCGCCTCCACCAGGAGCTCGCAGTAAGAGACGAGCTGCTCCTCGTCGAGCGGCTTCCCGTGGATCTCACCTCGGATCAGCTCGCTCACCAGGTCGTCCCGCGGGTCGCGCCGGCGCTCGTCGATGAGTATCCGGAAGTAGTGGTGCAGCTCGCTACGGGCACGCTTGGCCGTCTGCCCCGGTGTCTCGCCGGGCTGGCGGTACTCGGGGTCCTCCTTGCCGATCACCTCGTTGGTCCATCGGAACAGGAGCCCCCAGTCCTCGCTGGGCACGCCCAGGACCCAGGCGATCACCGCCAGCGGGAACGGCGCGGCGATGCGCTCGACGAAGTCGAGCTCGCCAGAGGCGCCAGCGGGCGCCGCGTCGTCGAGGATCTCGACCGCGATCCGCTCGATGTCGGCGCGAGATTCACGGACTGCGCGCGGTGTGAAGCGCTTGTTCGCCACCCGGCGCACGAGACCGTGCTTGGGGGGATCGAGCATCACTACCATCTCCGACGGCGGGAACACGACACCTTCAGGGCGCAGCGAGATCCCGCGTGCGCTCGAGAAGCGCTGCGGGTCCTTCGCGATCTGGAGCACGTCGGCGTGCTTCGTGATCGCCCAGAACGGCTCGAGGCCCTCGGGCGCGAAGTACGCCACCGGCGCATTCGCCCGCAGTCGCGTCCAAGCGTCGTGCGGGTAGCCGTCGCGGGCGTACCGCTCGGGGTCGACGAGATCGAGCGGGTCGACGTCGGTGGTCATCGACACGATGTCACCTCACGGGTGAAGGTTCGCGGGGGAGGCCGAGGAGGCGCTCGCCGATGACGTTGCGCTGAATCTCGCTCGTCCCACCCATGATCGAGTTGGCGCGCGTCGCCAACAGCTCGCGCACCCACCGCCCCCCGTCGACCGCGCACTCGTCACCGGCCGCGATGAGCCCGTCGGGGCCGAGCAGCGACACCGCCGTCTCGTGCAACCGCTGGCTCATGCCGGCCCAGAACAGCTTCACGAGGCTCGACTCCGCCCCGATCTCCTCTCCCCGAGTGAGCCGGTCGAGGGTGCGCTCGTTGTGCAGGCGGAAGATCTCGGCTTCGATCCGCGCCTGTGCCAGCCGCTGGCGCACGAGCGGGTCGCCGAGGCGGCCGCGACGCACGCACGCCTGCACCAGCAGGTCGAAGGCCACCTCCTGCAGCACCTGCTCCTTCCACACGAACGACGCGCCGCGTTCGTTGGCGAGCGTCGTGTTGGCGACGCGCCAGCCCTCGTTCTCGGTCCCGATCAGGTGCTCGACCGGGACGTCCACGCCGTCGAGGAAGACCTCGTTGAACTCACTCTCACCGGTGATCTGGCGCAGCGCGCGGACCTCCACCCCCTTCGTGGCCATCGGGATCACAAGCATCGAGATGCCGGCGTGCGGTGGCGCGTCCGGGTCCGTCCGCACCAGCGCGATGCCCCAGTCGGCGAACCGCGCATGCGACGACCACACCTTTTGGCCGGTCACCACGTAGACGCCGCCCCGCTTCTCCGCACGCGTGGACAGAGCGGTGAGGTCGCTGCCGGCGTCGGGCTCGCTGAACAGCTGGCACCAGACGTCGTCGCCGCAGAGGATCCGCGGCATCCACTGCCGGCGCTGCGTCTCGGTTCCGTGCGCCATCAACGTCGGCCCCACAAGGCTCACGCCGGCGCGCCCGAGGAGCTGCGGCACCTGCGCCCGGGCGAGCTCCTCGTTGTACGCGGCGACCTCGATCAGCGACGCCCCCCGCCCCCCGTACTCGACCGGCCAGTGGATCCCGACCCATCGCCCGGAGGCGAGCTCCCGTTGCCACGCCCGCAGCCGCTCGGCGTCCTCGACCGTCGCCGCGACCTCGACGTCGGGCGGTGGGTGCTGTCGCAGGAAGGAGCGCAGCTCGTCGCGGAACTCGGAGAGCGCGGTCACGGACCGAGCTTCACCCGACCGGCGTGAACTCGAGGTACAAGCGCTCGAGACCGCGCATCAGGTAGATGGGCGTGTACTCGTAGCGGCGCGCGCCCGCGGGCCCGTGCTCGGCTTCCGAGATGGTGATGTCGGCCATCCGGTCGAGGAGACGCTCGATGCTGACGCAACCCTCGGCGCGGGCGAGCGGCGCCCCGGCACAGGTGTGGATGCCGAACCCGAACCCGATGTGCTGGCGCCCGTTTGGGCGGTCGAGACGAAGCTCGTCGGGGTCGTCGAACTGGCGCTGATCCCGATTGGCGGCCCCCGGCATGACGAAGACGCTGGTGCCCGCGGGGATCTCGACGCCGCCGATCCTCGTCGGGACTCGTGCCAACCGGAACTGGCCCTGGAGCGGGCTCTCGAACCGCACGCACTCCTCGATGAACCGCGGGATCACGTCGCGCTGGTCTCGCAGCTGCCGCTGGAGCTCGGGGCGCTCGCCGATCAGACGCAGCGCCGTGCCCAGCATCCGGGCCGTGGTCTCCTGCCCGGCGGCGAACAGGTTGGCGGAGATCCGCATGACGTCGTCGACTGGCGGCAGCGACCCGTCGGGGAACGTCGCGGAGGCCAGCTCGGTCATGACGTCGTTGCGCGGCTCGCGACGGCGGTCCTCGATGTACGCGGTGAAGCGGTCGTAGAGGAACTCGAGCGGCTTGTGGGTCATAGGACCGCTGGCGGGCCGCTGGTCGCCCTGGAGCTCCTCGCGGAACGTCTCGTGGTCGGCTTCCGGAACGCCGAGCAGGTCGGCGATGACCAGGAGTGTGAACGGGCTCGCGTACTCGTGGATGAACTCGCACTCGCCTCGGGCGAGGAACTCGTCGATCTGACGATCGGCGAGGCGCCACATGAACTCCTCGTTCTCCTTGAGGCGCTTGGGCGTGATCAGCCGCATCAACAGACCTCGTTGCGCGGTGTGCTTCGGCGGATCGAACGACGGCAGCTGATCGCTGAACGGCAGGACATCGCGGTGCTCCTCGATGATCTCGCTGACGTCGTCGCCCTCGAGCGGCACAGGAAACGGGGTGAACGGTCCGGCGACGGTGTTGCACGAAGAGAAGGTGGCAGGGTCGTTGTAGACCGCCATCGCCTCCTCGTGCCCGGTGATCATGACGATGCCGTGATGCGGCTCGCGCCACACCGGGCCGTGGGCACGGAGGTACTCGTGGTACGGGTACGGGTTCTGGTACAGCGGCCGGGCGCGGAAGAAGTCGATCGAATCGAAGTCGGTGGTCTTCACTAGGCCTCCCGTATCGAACTCACCGCCCGAGGAGCCCGCGCTCGATGACGTGCGCGGCGGCGTCGAGCTCCGCCGCAGTCCGTTGCCGGGTACCGAGGACGCCGAGCAGGCCGATCATGAACACCGCGTCCATGTCGACGTCACCGAAGTCTCGTGGGCGGAGGTAGCGCGCCATCCGCCGCCTCCCCCAGTCGAGCGGCGGCGCGTACTCGGCCCGAAGCACGGGGTCCTGGAGCGCGGCATCGATCCAGACGCGCATCATCGCCGCTTCATTGACGGCGGCGTCGTAGTAGCGCCGGAGCCATCGGCGCAGGGCCCCGCGGCCAGACGACCGGTCCCCGAAGACGTTGGGCAGGTCCAAGACCGTGCTCCCGACCTGCCGCATCGCGTGCGCCGTGAGGATGCGTGCGAGCTCACCCTTGTTCGAGAAATACCGATAGAAGGCGCCGTGCGAGACGCCGGCGGCAGCGACCAGATCGTCGACCCGGGTGTTGTGGTAGCCGCGACTGACGAAGACGTCACGACCCGACGCCAGGATCGCCGTGAGCGCGCGCTTCGAGGAGGCGTTTGGATCCGTTTGATCGTCGTCGGGCTGGAGCATCTCGCGCATCGCGTCGCTGAACGGGATCTCATGCGGCGACGGACCCGCCGGCGCATGGACGTTCACGTCCGTGCTCGTTCCGAACAAGGTGCGATGCACCACGTCGGTGATCGCGCCCTCGACTCGGTCGTGCGGATACGAGTCGGGCGCACCGGATCGGAGGACACCCGCGTCACCGAGGGTGTGGTTGATGCTCTCCAAGAGGAGTCTGATGACGGGGTCGAGGTCGCGCGGTGGGAGCGTCGTCGTCGCCAACCGGGAGCGGATCCTCGGGATGACGTCCGCGCCCGTGCGCATGGCGACCGTCGCCAGCATCTCGTCCGTCTCGTACGCGTGGAAGACCGGCTCGTAGCGGGCATGGATCTCGGCGTAGCGACCGACCCACGCCCGCAACGCGGACCAGCCGGTGACGTCAGCCGTCAGCGGGTCCAGGGCGTCGATCGACGCGCTGACCTGGCGCGAGACCTGCTCGGCGAGATGCCGGAAGACGTCCTCCTTGCTGGCGAAGTACTGGTAGAAGGAGACGCGCGAGCATCCGCTCAGCTTGGTGATGCGATCGATGCTGCAGCGGTGGTACCCCTCTTCGCCGAAGGCTCGGAGAGCGGCGTCGAGGATGCGTTGCTGGGTCCGCTGTCCCCGAGCCCCGACCTTGGGGTTGTCCGAGAACGGCGCCCGGCGAACGACCGCGCCGCCGCGACGGTGATCACCCCCCGCGGGGGCAGGCTCGCGTGCGGTGGTCGTCCTCGGGGCAGCCATGTTCAGTGACACTACCGTTAGTTACCGGGCCAGGCGGTGTTCCCGGCCCCGAGCCTCCAGTGGCGGGCAGTGCTACGGTGCAGTGACACACATGTTAGATCACGTGCCGGGCTGCGCCCACGTGCGCGCGGTTGAGGAGCTGAAGGACATCGCAACGCGGCACGGCAAGAGTCTCCCGCAGGTGGCTCTGCGCTGGGCGATCTCGCACCCCGCGGTCAGCACCGCGCTCGTGGGTTGTCGCACGGTCGCCGAGGTCGAGGACAACGCGGGCACCATCGGCTGGTCGCTCGGCGACGACGACCTCGCCGAGATCGACCGGATCTTCGAGCGCCACGAGATCGACGCCATGCCGGCGTTCTGGATCGAGGAAGCCTGACTCTCGAGGGCGGCGGCGGCGGCTTTGCCGATCGCCGCCGCAGGAGCACGAGCCTGCGAGGGGCAACCAGGAGAGGACGACACGATGGGTGACGAGCTCGCCGGGAAGGTCGCGATCGTCACCGGCGGCGCCGGCGGCCTCGGCCGAGCCATGGTCGAGCGGTTTGCGGAAGAGGGCGCGCAGGTCGTCATCGGCGACGTGAACGAGGCGCGCGGCAAGGAGCTCGCCAATGAGCTCGGCGCCGCCGCGGCGTTCCAGCCGACCGACGTCGCCGACGACGACCGGGTCCAGCGGCTCGTCGACTTCGCCGGGGAGCACTTCGGCGGGCTCCACATCATGTGCAACAACGCCGGGATCGGCAGCTCGCGCCGACGCTTTCTCGACGACGACCTGCGCGACTTCGAGCGCGTGATGCGTGTGAACCTCTACGGTGTCATGGTCGGAAGCCGGTGCGCAGCGCTCCACATGGCGGCGCACGGTGGTGGCTCGATCATCAACACCACGTCGATCGGCGGCATCAACGCGGGTCCCGGGTTGATGACCTACCGCGCCGCGAAGGCGGCGGTCATCCACTTCACCCGGTCGATCGCGATCGACCTCGCCGAGCACGGGATCCGGGTGAACTGCCTCGCCCCCGCCCACATCCCCACCGAGATCAACGCCACCTACGACCAGTCGCGGATCATCGAGCGCATGCAACCCCTCCAGCGCCAGGGCACACCCCAGGACGTGGCCAATGCTGCGCTCTACCTCGCCAGCGACCGCGCCGCGCAGGTGACCGGGATCGTGCTCCCAGTCGACGGCGGAACGACGGCTGGTCCTCCGCCGATCTCGGCGGAGACGTTCCTGGCATCACGAAACGAATCGAGCGGAGGGCAACGACCGTGAACCCTTCGACCGCGATCTACTCCTGCGACGACCATCTGGATCTGTACGCGGTGCCGCCGGACCTGTGGACCTCGCGCTTGCCCCGCGGTCAGATCGATCGCGGCCCGCACGTCGAGCACCAGGACGGTACGGCGTTCTGGATCTGTGAGGATCGGGTGCTGGGCCGCAGCGGTATGGGGAAGAGCGCAGTCGCGAAGAGCCTGAGCGCGATCGGCCGCGCCGGCATCGAGGACGACGGCTTTCGCGCGGGCACGCCGAAGCTTCGGCTCGAGGACCTGGACCGCGACGGTGTCGCGGCGTCGGTCATCTACGGCCCCCTGTCCCTCGGGTTCCCGATCGCCGATCCCGACCTCCAGCGCGCCTGCTTCGCAGCATGGAACGACTGGGCGGTCGACGAGTTCAACGCGGTCGATCCCGACCGCCTGTGCGTGCTCGCGTTCCTCCCCGGGCACTCCCCCGAAGCGGCAGCCACCGAGCTCGAGCGGTGCGCGGGGCTCGGCCACCGGGGCGCGATCATCGGCGCCTTCGACGTCGACCTCAGCGACCCCGCGTGGAACCGCCTGTGGGCGGCGGCGGCGCAGACCGGCCTGCCAATCAGCTTCCACATCCGGGGCGGCACGTCGTCGAAGCTGCGGTACCGGCTCGGGAAATGGCAGTCGGCGGCGTACGCCAGCGTCCTACCGCTTCAGCTCGACGAACCGCTGGCGATCATGATGTTCTCGGGCGCGCTCGAGCGGCATCCGGAGCTCGAGCTCGTCCTCGCCGAATCGGGCGTCGGCTGGCTGCCCTACTTCCTGTCGCGGATGGACATGGAGTGGGAGAGCATGCGCGATCAACTCGACTACGCGCCCGCCGTGCCGCCGAGCGAGCTCTTCCGCCGGCAGGTCGTGGCCACGTTCGAGGAGGAGCCGCTCGCCGCGGAGCTCCTTCCCATGGTCGGTGCCGAGTCCTGCATGTGGGCGTCCGACTACCCGCACACCGACAGCACGTTCCCGAACTCGCTCCCCGCGATCGAGGAGACACTCGGCACGCTCCCCGACGAGGACCGGCGCAAGATCACCGCCACCAACTGCGCCCGTCTCTATGGCTTCGCCGATGTCTCCTGACGCCGGCCACGTCCGCGGCATCGACCACGTGTCGTTCCCGATGCAGCACGACGACGCGATGGTCGCGTTCTACCGCGCGCTCGGCCTCGACGTCGTCGAGCACACGCACTTCGTCTCCGTGTACGCCGGGGAGCAGATGATCAACCTCCACCGACCGGCAATCTGGCAGCGGGCGGGCTTCACGCTGCGCGCGCCGGCGGCTCGACCTCCGTGCGGCGACCTCTGCTTCGTCTGGGAGGGCTCGCCCGAGTCGTTGCACGCGCGGCTCGGCGAGATCGGTGCCGAGATCGAGGAGGGACCGACCGAGCGGCACGGTGGCCGCCGTCACGCGGCGTCGAGCGTGTACGTGCGGGATCCCGACGGCAACCTCGTCGAGCTCATGATCTACTCGTGAAAGGCGGTCCAGATGCGGGATGACATCGTCATCCGGGGCGGCACTGTCGTCGACGGCACCGGCACCCCCGGCCGCCCGGGCGACGTGGCCGTCGCCGACGGCCTGATCCGCGAGATCGGTCCCGACCTGCGGGGCGAGCGCGAGCTCGACGCGTCGGGCTGCGTCGTCGCGCCCGGCTTCATCGACATCCATACGCATTACGACGCGCAGGTGTTTTGGGACCCGGCGCTGCGCCCGTCGTCGTACCACGGCGTGACGACCGTGGTCGCAGGCAACTGTGGCTTCGCCATCGCGCCGACGCGGCCCGAGCACCACGACGTGATCGTGCACACGCTCGAGAACGTCGAGGACATGGATCCCGCCACGCTGACCGAGGGCGTGGCCTGGGACTTCGAGACATTCCCGGAGTACCTGGCGTCGGTCCGCCGGCGCGGGACCCTGCTCAACTTCACCGCCTACGTCGGACACTCGGCGCTCCGCCTCTTCGTGATGGGCGACGCCGCGTATGAGCGCGCCGCGACGGGCGGCGAGATCGAGCGCATGTCCGCGATCGTGCGCGAGGGGATCGCCGCCGGCGGCGCCGGGTTCTCGACGAGCTTCTCGTACGCGCACCGCGGCGTCGACGGCAAGCCGGTCCCGAGCCGCTTCGCCGAGGCAGACGAGGTCGAGGCGCTGTTCCGGGCGACGGCCGAGGCGGGCAGGGGCGTGATCCTCATCACCCCGGGGCCGCAGTGCAGCTACGCCGACGTCTACGAGTGGCAGCCGCGGTTCGGACGGCCGTTCACCTATCCCCTTTTCGCCGCGCCCGGCGGACGGCACCTCGAGCCGGTCGGGCTGCACGAGCAGGGCCTCGCCAACGGGGCGAACGTGTGGCCCCAGGTCACCCCGCGGCCGCTCACGATGCAGTTCACGTTGGCCGATCCCTACAGCCTCAACACCGGCACCGTCTTCGGAGAGCTGCTGAAGGTGGGCCGGGCGGTTCGCCTCGCCGCCTACCGCGATCCCGAGTGGCGCACCCTCGCCGCCGCCGACGTGGAGCACTCCCAGATGAAGCCGCGCTGGGAGACCTTCGAGGTGTCGGAGTCGCGGCAGTTCCCCGAGCTGCAGGGGCGGCGCGTGACCGACCTCGCCGCCGAGCGCGGCTGCAGCCCGCTCGACGTGATGTGCGAGCTCTCGGTGGCCGAGGACCTCGAGACCCGCTTCCGCGCCTACATCGCCAACGACGACGCCGACGAGGTCGCCCGCCTGCTCACGCACGAGCACGTGGCCCTGGGCCTGTCGGACGCGGGCGCGCACGTCGACCAGCTCTGCGACGCCGCGCTGCCCACCGACCTGCTCGGCCGGTGGGTGCGCGAGCGCGAGGTCATGCCGGTCGAGGCCGCGGTGCGCAAGCTCACGGGGGAGCCCGCCGACATGTTCGGGTTCGTCGGGCGCGGCTACCTGCGCGCAGGGAACGCCGCCGACGTGTGCGTCTTCGACCCGGCCACGATCGACCCCGGCCCCATGCGGCGCGTGCGCGACTTCCCCGCTGACGGCGAGCGGCTCACTGCCGAGGAGCCGGGTGGCCTCCGGCACGTGTTGGTGAACGGCACGCCCATTCGAGTCGACGAGGCGCAGCTCGACGCGCCCGACCGGCGACCCGGGGTGCGACCCGAGCTCGACTGACCCCGTTCGCCGGTCAGGTCGATTGCCATCTTCTTCCCCGATCCGTGATCAGCGGAGAGAGCGGAAGAACGTCCGCACGTCGTCGACGAACAGCGCGGGCTGCTCCATCGCAGCGAAGTGACCGCCGTGCGGGAGATCGGACCAGTGCGTCACGTTGAAGCGGCGCTCGACCCACGATCGAGGGAAGCGAAACACCTCCTTCGGGTAGCACGCGACGCCGGTGGGGACGCTCACGTACTCCGGCGCGCGCTCCTGCGCGTGCATGAGCTCCCAGTACAGGCGGGTGGACGACGTGATCGTCCCCGTCATCCAGTAGGTCATGACGTTCGTGAGCAGCTGGTCGCGGGTGAACACCTTCTCGGGATCACCGTCGCAGTCGCTCCACGTGCGGAACTTCTCGATTATCCAGGCCAGCAGGCCCGCGGGCGAGTCGTTGAGCCCGACGCCGACCGTCTGCGGCTTCGTGCCCTGCTCCAGCGCGTAGCCCGCCTCCTCCCGCTGGAACCGGCCCATCGTGGCGAGATCGGTTTGCTCTGCTTCGGTCAACTGGGGTGCGTCCTTCGGCGGATCGACGATCGCCATGTTCAGGTGGATGCCCGCGCATCCCTCGGTGTCGAGCGCGCCCATCCGCGTGACCACCTGGGCGCCCCAGTCCCCGCCCTGCGCGCCTTAGCGCGAGTAGCCCAGCCGCCGCACGAGCTCGATGAACGCCTGCGCCACGCGCCACGGGTCCCAACCCGGCGTGCGGGTGGGCTCCGAGAGCCCGTAGCCGGGCAGCGATGGCGCGATCACGTGGAAGGCATCGGCGGCGCTCCCCCCGTGCGCCTCGGGATCGGTGAGCCGCGGGATCACGTCGAGGAACTCCACGACCGAGCCGGGCCACCCGTGCACAAGCACGAGCGGGAGCGCGCCCGCATGGGCCGAGCGGGCGTGCACGAAGTGGATCGACTGCCCGTCGAGCCGGGTGCGGAAGTGCTCGAGCTCGTTGAGGCGCTCTTCCTGGGCGCGCCAGTCGAACTCGTCGCACCAGTACTCCACCAACTCGCGCAGGTAGTCGATCGGCATGCCGTACTCCCAGCCGGTGCCGTCGATCTGGTCGGGGAAGCGCGTCGCCCGCAGCCGGCGCTGCAGGTCCTCCAGGACGGCGGCGTCGACGTGGATCTCGAAGCGTCGACGGCGTCGCTCATCCCGGGAGCACGACCTCCGGCAGGAACAGGTCGGGGTCGAGCACCGGCGGTGCGGTGGACGTCACTATCTCCCGCTGAGGTCGAGCTGCCCGGTCGCCAGCGCGGCGTTGAACCCTCCGTCGATGTCGAGGTTCACCCCGTTGACGTAGGCCGCCGCGGACGACCCGAGGAACGCGAGGACTAGCGCGACCTCGCGTGCGGCCACCGGCCGGCCGATCATCTCCCGGATGTTCCAGTCGATGATCTGGTCGCTCGCCGCCTTGCGGAAGTCGGGCAGGAGCGGCGTGTCGATCGGGCCAGGACAGACGCTGTTCGTCCGGACGCCACGCCGGATCGTGGGGCGCGACGACCGCTGCGTGTACCGCTCCACCAGCTCCTTCGAGAAGTTGTACGGCGTCTGGCCGAGCGAGTCCGCGTTCGCGTCGAACCACTGCAGGGAGGCACCCCAACCGTCGCTCACGTCGACGTCGAGCAGCGCGTCGATCTGCTCGGCGCGCTTGCGCCACAGGTTGCCGGCGATCGACGCGGTGTTGACGATCGCCCCGTCGTCGGCCATGCGGTCGAGCAGCCCCTCCGACAGCGTCCGGAGAGCGAGGTAGTTCACCTGCATCACGACGTCGGGCGCCTGTGTGTCGGCCACACCCGCGTTGTTGAACAGCGTGTGCACCGGCCCGTCGACGTCCGCGATCGCGGTGCGCACCGCGCCCTCGTCGGAGAGATCCGTCGCGAGGAACGCGTCGTGCGGGCCGTTCGGCGACGCCAGGTCGAGCACGGTGACGTGCGCGGCGCCGAGCTCGGCCAGGACGTCGAGCAGCGCGGCACCGACGCCGCTCGCCCCGCCGGTCACGACAGCTCGGCGACCTTCGTAGCTGAAGGGATGTGTCATCGCGCACGGCCCTGGGTCGCCTTCATCGGGGCCTTTCTAACATGTACGTCACTGCCTCGGGCACCGTCCCTGGGAGAGCTGCATTCAGGAACGCTGCGGGCTCGGCAAGCGCCGGCCGCCGCGAATCGCGTCCTCGATGAGCCCGACGACCCAGGAGATGGCGCGCACCGCATCGTCGTGTCGGACCTGCCAGCCGGCGACGAGCCTCTCGTAGGACGCGACCGCCCAGAGCACGTCGAAGATCGCCGCCACGAGCGTGCGATCCGCCTCCGGCCAGTCGGCAGCGCGCTCCGTCACCGCCGCGAGCAGCGCGTCGTGCTGGCGCTGCTTCGCCTCGGCGAGCGTCGGGTCGAGGGGTGCCGGCGTCTCGAGCGGATACTGCGACAGGATCGCGAAGGTGCGAGCCGTCACCTCGGCGATGTCCTCGAGGCGCATGCGTGTGAGGTCGATGCCCGCCTCCTGTTCGAGGTGGTGCATCACCGCGTCGCGCAACGCTCGCTCGTTGCCGAAATGGCGAAAGACAGTTCGCTCGTTCACGCCCGCGCGCTCGGCCACGGCGCGCATCGTCACCGCCCTCCAGTCGCGGATCGACGAACCGCGCAGCAGCTCGGCGCCGGCGGCCACGATGCGATCACGTGTCCGTGCAGCCCGTTCGCGCCGCAGTGTGTTGTCGTAGCGCCGGCGCGCACGCACGGGCTGGGGGGCGGCGGTCATGGCAAGACCGCGGGGAGCGTGTCGAAGCCGCGGACCGTCGACGTCGGGGCGAGCTTCGCCCGGTCCAGATCGATCTCCCATTTGGGGAAGCGGGCAAGGACTTCGTCGACCGCGACGCGACCTTCGAGGCGGGCGAGGGCGGCGCCGAGGCAGAAATGGATGCCATAACCGAACGTCAGGTGCTGCCCGACCTTGCGGTGGATGTCGAAGCAGTCGGCGGCGGGAAAGCGGCGCTCGTCGCGGTTTGCCGCGCCGACGAGGAACAGCATGGCGCTGCCCCCGGGCACGGTCTGGCCGTGCACCTCGACGTCATGGGGGACGTAGCGGCCGACATGCGGTGCGGGCGGTTCGTAGCGGAGAAGCTCCTCGACCGCGTTCGAGATGAGCGAGCGGTCCTCGACGAGCTCCTGCCGTTGGTCGGGGTGGTCGGCGAGGACCTTGCCGGCCCAGCCGATGAGTCGCATCGTCGTCTCGTTGCCCGCACCCGCGACCACGGTGACGTAGGTGAGGATCTCGTCGCGCGTGAGACGGCGGATCGTGCCCGTTTCGTCTTCGAACTCGACTTGCAGGAGCTCCGTCATGATGTCGTCGGACGGGTGCTCGGCGCGCCAGTCGATGTACTCGGCGAACATCTCGGAGCCGATCTCGAGCCCGCCCGAGACCTCCATCGGCTTCCCGCCTTCCGTCCGGAGATTGGCGTCGACCCGATCGCGGATCGCGACCTGATCCTGCTCCGGGATGCCCAGGAGCATGCCGATCACCTTCATCGGCATCGGCGCGCCGAGGTCCGCGATGAAGTCGAAGCCACCGGTGCCCACGAGCGGGTCGAGACTGCGCGCGCAGAACTCACGGATCTGCGGTTCGAGCGCCGCGACACGCCGCGGGGTGAAGACCCGGGAGAGGAGGCCGCGGTGGATCGAGTGCGTCGGCGGATCCTCGAAGATGAGGGTTCCGGGCGGGAGCTCGATGTTTGCTTTCATGACCTCGAGCACGGCGCCGCGCCCGGAGATGAAGCGCTTGGCGTCGATGAGCCCGCGCTCGACGTCCTCGTACCGGCTCACGGCGAAGAAGTCGTAGCGCTCGTTGTAGTAGAGCGGTGCTTCATCGCGGAGTCGCCGGAACACCGGGTACGGGTCGGCATCGATGTCGACGTCGTAGGGGTCGTAGGAGACGCTCGCGTCGATCACGGTGACCTCGCTTCGTCGAGCAGTGCCACGATTCGGGATGGTGTCAGCGGGAGGCGCGTCGGCGTCACGCCGAACGGCGCGAGCGCGTCGGCGACGGCGTTCACCACGGCCGGCGGCGCGCCGATCGCGCCGCCCTCGCCGGCGCCCTTGAAGCCGCCGGGCCCCGGGCTCGGTGTCTCGATGTGGCCGAACTCGATCGACGGAACCTCCGCCGCCGAGGGCACGAGGTAGTCGAGGAACGTGGTCGCAAGCGGGTTGCCCGCCTCGTCGTAGACGAGGTGCTCGAAGAGCGCGCCGCCGATGCCTTGCACCACCCCGCCGGCGATCTGACCCTCCACCACGTCGGGATTGATCATGGGGCCGCAGTCCTCGCTCACGATGTAGCGCAGCAGTTGCACTCGACCGGTCTCGACGTCGACTTCGCACGTGCAGACGTGCGCCGCGTTCACCCAGATCACGGCGTTGGTCGCGGTGTAGCGCGCGGCCGCCTCCAGCCCGGCCGGTACGCCTGGCGGCAGTGCCTCCGGCTGGAAGTAGGCGATCGCGGCGATGTCGGCGAGCGACAGGTCGATCGTTGGCGTACCTCGCACGTACGCGCGGCTCTCGCTCAGCTCGATGTCCTCCACCGCCGACTCGAACCGGTGCGCCGCGATCGCGCGCATGCGGTCCCGCAGGATCGCGGCGGTCTCTCCCACGGCGCCCGCGGTCATCGAAGCACTGCGGCTGCCATTGGCGCCTGCACCGAACGCGGTCACGGCGGTATCCCCCTGGATCGTGTTGACGTCCTCGATGCGGGCGCCGAGCGCGTCGGCCGCGAGCTGCACGACGGTCGTCTCGAGGCTGTTTCCCGTGGACCCGCCGGCGATGTACACATTGACGGCGCCCGACGGCTCGATCCGGATCGTGGCGCCCTCGGTGGCGTAGTAGCCGTAGCCCGGCGTCGACGGCTCGACGTAGCTCGAAAGCCCCACACCGAGGTAGCGACCGGCTCGGCGCGCCTCGACCTGCTCGGCGCGGAACGCGTCGTAATCGAGGATCGAGAGCGCCTGCTCCAGCGTCTCGAGCGGCGTGATGCAGTCGTACGTCATGCCATTGGGGTTGCGATAGGGCAGCTCGTCGCGACGCAAGAGGTTGCGGCGCCGCAGCTCCGCGGGGTCGATGCCTATGCGGCGTGCCGCGACGTCGAGCAGCACCTCGCGCGCGAGCGTCTCGAACTGCCACGGGCCGCGATACGGCGCACGCCCGACCGTGTTGGTGTAGAGCGTCTTGACGGTGAAGCCCGCGGTCGGTACCCGGTAGGGCCCGGGGAACAGCATGCCCGTCGCGGCCGCCGTGCTCACCGGCCACGGCGTCGGGTACGCGCCGCAGTCCTGGACGAAGTCGATGTACGCGCCTTGGATCGTGCCGTCGTCGGCGAACGCCATGCGCACCTCGCCGTGCTCCTGACGCGACTTGCCGGCGGCGAGGAGGTTCTCGCTGCGCTCCTCGACCCACTTGAGCGGTGCACCGACCTTGCGAGCCGCGAGCATCAGGCACATCTCGTCGCGCTGGACCATGACCTTTTGCCCGAATCCGCCACCGGTGTCGCGCATGATGACTCGGATCCGGTGCTCGGGCATCCCGAGCAGACGGGCGCAGAAGAGACGGAGCTCGTGCGGTACCTGCGTCGCGGCGTAGATCGTCAGCTCCCCCGTCACGCGTTCGTAGTCGACGACCAGACCGCGGCCTTCGATCGGTGCCGGCACGTACGCCTGCTGGTAGATCGACTCGCTCACCACGTGCGCTGCTGACGTGAACACGTCCTCGAGGGCGGAGGCCGGCCGGCCAGAGAGCTCTCCGACGACGTTCGAGCCGTGGCTCACGTGCACGGTCACCTCGGATTGCTCCGCCGTCGTGTAGTCGACGACGGCAGGCAACGGGTCGTAGTCGACCTCCACGAGCTCGGACGCGTCCTTCGCGCGCGCAAGGCTGTCCGCCACCACGAGGGCGACGGGGTCGCCCACGAATCGAACTTCGTCGTCGGCAAGCGGCGGGCGCGGCGTCTCCGGGCCGGCGGCTCCGCTCGCGGTGTGCCACTGCTCCTTGGCGTCGCCGTTCAGGTCGGCGGCAGTGAACACGAACCGCACGCCGGGAGCCGAGCGCGCCGCGGAAGCGTCGATCCCACGGATGGCCGCACGCGCGAACGGGCTGCGGACGAACCACGAGTGGACCATGCCGGGCAGGTCGATGTCGTCGACGTAGACACCGGCACCGGTGAGAAGACGCGCATCCTCGACGCGGTGGACACGCGCGCCGACGTAGCGGGCTGCGTTCACGCGATCTGCACAGAGCGGGCGCCGTCGACCGGGATGACGGCACCCGAGACGAACGACGCGCGGTCCGACGCCAGGAACGCGGCGACCTCCGCCACCTCGCGCGGATGGCCGAGTCGTTTCATCGGCGTGCCCTCCACCGCGCCGGGGAACTGCTCGAGCCCGGCACCCATGATCTCGGTCTTGATGAAGCCGGGACAGATGCAGTTGACGCGGATGTTCTTGTGGGCGTACTCGATCGCGGCAGTCTTCGTCAGCGAGATCACGCCCGCCTTGGCTGCGCCGTACACACTCGTCGCCATCGAGGAGTTCAGGCCGCCGATCGAGGACCAGTTCACGATCGCACCGCCGGACTCCATGGCGAGCATGGCCCGGATGCCGTGCTTCATCCCGAGCAGCACGCCACGCAGGTCGATGTCCATCGTGCGGTCGTAGTGCTCTATCGTCACGTCGGCCAGCATCACGCCCTCGGCGATCCCGGCGACGTTCAGCAGGGCGTCGAGACGTCCGAACTCCTCGACCGCGGTTGCGATCATCGCCTCGATGTCGGCCTCGTTCGTCACGTCGCAATGGACGGGCAGTACGGCGTCGCCGATCTCCGCCGCGGTGTCCTTCTCGGCGCCGCTGATGTCGGCGGCGACAACCTGCGCACCCTCGCGGACGAACACCTTGACCGAGGCTTTCGCCATCCCCGAGCCTGCGCCCGTGATCACCGCGACCTTGTTGTCCAACAGTCCCATCAGGGCACCCCGTTCGTGTCCGGGCCCCGCGCTGGCGTCGTCGCGCGATCGCCGCCCAATTTCGAGCCATTACTCTGGCATGAATATCGAGCGCCGACAAGCGGCGCCGTCAGGGTCTCGGCGCCCGCCTGTCTAACATCCGCGTCACCACTGGCCGAAAGGGGAACCGTGCGAACCGTCGTCGTCGGAGCGTCGAGCGGGCTGGGACGTTGCATCGGGATCGGGCTCGCCCAGCGCGGGGCACGCGTGGCGCTGCTGGCCCGACGCCGGGAGCGCCTGGATGCGGCAGCGCG
The DNA here is from genome assembly GCA_031177445.1 of Acidimicrobiia bacterium. Lineage (GTDB taxonomy): Bacteria > Actinomycetota > Acidimicrobiia > IMCC26256 > JACDBD01 > JAPSGP01. The sequence goes on along the minus strand of JAPSGP010000010.1, from coordinate 2,277 downwards.
TGAGGCCGGCGAGGGCGCGATCGCGATCGAGTGCGACGTCACCGACGAAGCCTCGTGCCGAACTGCGATCGCCGACGCCGCCGACGGGCTCGGAGGGATCGACGGGCTCGTCTACACGCCCGCGATCGGCCCACTGGCGCGCCTCGTCGACACCGAGGCCGAGACATGGCGGCGGGTGTTCGACACGAACGTCATCGGTGCGGCGCGCGTGACGGCCGCGGCCATCCCGCATCTCGCGGCGACGGCTGGCACCGCGGCATATCTGTCTTCCGTCAGCGCGTCGCTCACCCCGCCGTGGCCGGGGCTCGGGGCCTACGTCGTCAGCAAGGCCGCCCTCGACAAGCTCGTGGAAGCCTGGCGGACGGAGCACCCCGAGATCGGGTTCACGCGCCTGACGGTCGGCGACTGCATGGGCGGCGAAGGCGACTCGCAGACCGGGTTCGCGGACGGCTGGGACCTCGAGCTCGCCGCCGAGCTCCACACCACGTGGGTCGCGCGCGGTCTGCTGAGCGGCGCGTTCATCGCCGTCGACGAGCTGGTATCGGTGGTCGATTCCGTGCTACGCGGAGGTGCGAGCCTGTCGATGCCGTCGGTGACCGTCGCCCCCCGACCCGAGGTCAAGGAGCAGCCATGACCGTGAGCACGACGCCCGTCGAGTTCGATCCCTTCTCGGAGGAGTTCTTCAACGATCCCTACGAGATGTACCGGCGCCTCCGCGACGAGGCCCCCGTCTATTACAACGAGCGGTACGGGTTCTACGCGCTGTCGCGCTTCGCCGACGTCTTGGCCGCGCACCGCGACTGGGAAGGGTTCTCGAGCGCGCACGGCGTCGAGCTCTTCATGCTCTCGAACGTAGACCCGGAGGAGATCCGCGCGTACCGGAGCATCATCATGATGGATCCTCCGGAACACGACCGTTTTCGGGCTCTTGTCAGCCGCGTCTTCACACCGCGTGCCGTCGCCGCGCTCGAACCGATGATCCGCGAGGTCGTCTGCGGCTTCCTCGAACCGTTCGACGACGCGCGCGAGTTCGACGCCGTCGCCGACTTCTCCGCGCCGTTCCCAGTCGAGGTGATCTCGCGCATGCTCGGTGTGCCCGAGGGAGAACGGCAGCAGATCCGCCACTGGCTCGACCTCGGCCTCCATCGGGAGCCGGGTCAGCTGGCGCCGAGCCCGGAGAACGAGCAGGCAACACTCGAGTCGGGGCTCTACTTCCACGAGCTGACGGTGGCGAAGCGCGGGCACCCGGGCGACGACATGCTCTCGCGCCTGACACAGATCACGGTCGACCGCGGCGACGGCCTCGAGACCGGGCTCGACGACGCCGAGATCGCCGGGTTCGCCACGCTCCTCGGTGGGGCGGGTGCCGAGACGGTCACGAAGCTCGTCGGCAACGCGGTGGTGCTGTTCTGGCAGCACCCCGAGCAGTGGCAGAAGGTCCTCGACGATCACGAGAAGATCCCGCGCGCGGTCGAGGAGCTCCTCCGGTTCTGGCCGCCGTCCCAGTACCAGGGCCGGTTCTGCGTGGAGGAGCGCGAGCTCGGGGGCGGCACGATCCCGGCAGGTCACCCGGTGCTCCTCGTCACGGGGGCCGCGACGCGCGATCCCCGCGCCTTCGACCGCGCCGACGAGTTCGACATCGAGCGTCAGCCCGGCATCACCATCGGCTTCGGCCACGGAGTGCACAGCTGCCTCGGCGCCGCGCTCGCCCGCATGGAGAGCCGGATCGCGATCGAAGAGCTCGCCACGCGCTGGCGGCGGCTCGAGGTCGACGAAGCCGGCCTCCGCCGGGTGCACATGGCAAACGTCGCCGGCTTTGCCAACGTGCCGGTCACCGCCGTTCGCTGAACGTCAGCCAAGGCTCGGGGTCTGCGACAGCGATCAGCCGTTGCAGTACGTCTCGCCGAACGCGCGCAGGAAGTCGAGGATCGCCGAAGGCTCCATGGGAGGAGGCCCGACGCTCGCCCAGTTCACGCCGATGCCGGCGAGCTCGTCGATCGTCTCGCGGTGGCGCTGGACGTCGACAGTGGGCCGCGCGATGCCTTCGCCGGTGTAGCTCATACAGAAGTCGATGCCTTCGGCCCGGTCGCCGGCGAGGTCCTTCACCTCGGCGATCAGGGCACCGAGCTCGGCCAGCGACCCGATGTGCGATGACCGGGTGCTCTTGGCCACCGCCTCCGGAACGCCCATCGGCATCCAGCCCTGGGCCCGGGCCGCGACCCGGCGGCGGCTGAGGCGCGAGTTGCCGCCGATCCAGATCGGGATCGGGTCCTGGGT
>JAPSGP010000091.1 GCA_031177445.1 Acidimicrobiia bacterium | reverse complement strand
GGCGCGAAGTCGAGGCCCTTGGCGGAGCCGACGTCGCGCACCATCCCGGCGAGCACGCTGCGCAGCGTCTCCCCTTCGGGCACGCCCGGGACCGGGCCGGGGTCGCCCTTCATCTCCTTGCCGATCCTCGCGCCCATGATCGTGATGAACGCTTCCCACACGGTCTGGTCGTCGGCGCCGCCGCGCAGCCGCGGGCTCGCCAGCCCGTATGGCTGCTCCAGCTTGCCGTGGTGGTCCCACAGGCGCTGGGGCGAGTTCACGTCGTCGACCATCGGGAGCATCTCGCGATGGATGCCCTGCACGTGGTACGTCTCGCTGAACCCGTCGATCAACGTCTTCCAGTTGCACGGCATCGGGACCGCGATGTTGAAGGTGCCGCGGAAGTCGTCGATACCGGCCCACGCGATGTCGTCGGGGACACCTTCGAGGAACTCGTCGAGCGGCGTCGTGTCGGAGTCGAGGTTGACGAAGACAAGCGGGCCCCAGATGCCGACCCGCGCGGGGAACAGCGGGTAGTCATCGTTGCGGATCACTCCGAAGCCCTTGCGCGACGGCACCTCGCGAAGGTGCCCGGCGAGGTCCCACGTCCAGCGGTGATACGGGCAGCGGAGCTCGCTCAGCCCTTCGCCGGAGCCGGAACAGAGCAGGTTCCCGCGGTGCCGGCACACGTTCTGGAACGCGCGCAGCTCGCCGTCGTCGCCGCGCACGATGACGACCGAGTACTTGCCGACCCGGTACTCGAAGTAGTCGCCCGGGTTGGCGACCTGATCGAGGCTGCAGGCGATCTGCCACACGCTCGGCCACAGACGCTCCATCTCGAGCGCCGCCCACTCGGGCGAGGTGTAGCGGCTGGCCGGTATGCGAGTCGGCGTTCGGCGGCGGGTGACGCTGGCGATCGTCGCCCCGACCGGCGCCTCGTCGGTCAGCTCGTCACCCGTGACCGCCATGCCATCCCCCCAGGACGCTGCTCTCGATGCGTACCTGGACCACCGTATCGGTAGGTCAGATACGCATCATCGGTCGGTGCTAGCGGGCGCCCCGCACCAGCTTGCCGGGGCGGACGCCGGTGTCCTCGCCGTTGCGCAGGACGACCTCGCCGCTCACGATGGTGGCGTCGTAGCCGTCGGCGTGCTGGAGCAGCCGGCGGGCGCCACCGGGCAGGTCGTAGTGCATCTCGGGCCGGTGCAGCCGCAGGCCGTCGAGGTCGATGACGTTGGCGTCGCCCTTCATGCCCGGTGCCAGCACACCCCGGTCGCTCAGGCCGTAGAGCGAGGCGGTGTCGCTCGTCATCTTGCGCACCACGAGCTCGAGCGGGAGGCGCTCACCGCGGCTGCGGTCGCGCACCCAGTGCGTGAGCATGTAGGTCTCGATGCTGGCGTCGCAGATCGCGCCCACGTGCGCGCCGCCGTCGCCGAGCCCGAGCGCGCTCGCCGGGTGCAGCACCATCTCCCGGATCGGGTCCTGCGTGAAGCGGCTGTACCCGAGGAGTGGGCGCAGCAGGAGCTCCCGCCCGTCGTTGTCCAGCAGGAGGTCGTAGAACAGGTCCCACGGGTCGCGCCCCTCGCGTGCGGCCCAGGCCGCGATGCTCTGGTCGGGCTCGGGCTCGTAATCGGGTGGGTCGCCCAAAGGGAAGGTGCGATCGAGGCCCATGCCGATGAACGCCATGCGGTCGTCGGCCTCGGGCCGCTCCGAGAGGATCGCCTCCCGAACTGCGGGATCGCGCAGGCGCTCGACCTTCTCCTCGAGCGGCAGCGGTTCGATCGAGCGGTAGCTCGGCCGGTCGCGCAGCGCGTGGAAGGTCTGCAGCCCGAGCAGCATCCCCAAAGGGCGCCCTGCGACCTGAGGTCGGATGGGCACGCCCTCGTCGTGCACTTCGAGCGCAAGATCGAGCATGCGCGCCCACTGGTCGGGATCGAGGTCGTGCTGGAGCAACGCGAACGTGACTGGCCGACCGGTCTCCCGCGCGAGCCGGCGCATCCAGTCCATCTCGCGATCGGCGGCGGCGAGGTCCTCGCCCATGACGCCGGCGGGAGCGAGCTCGAACACGCCCGCGCCGGCGGCGGCCAGGGCCCGACCCAGCGCGAACAGCTCCTCCTCGGCCGCGAACGTGCCCGGCACCGGCTCGCCGTCGATGGCGCGGTGCGCGATCGTCCGCGACGTCGACACGCCGAGCGCGCCCGCCTCGATGCCCTCGCGCACGATGTGAGCCATACCGGCGATGTCGTCGGCGGTCGCGGGCTCGTTCTTGGCGCCTCGCTCACCCATCACGTAGCCGCGCACCGCGCCGTGCGGCACCTGCGTCCCGACGTCGATCGCCAGCTCCTGCTCGTCGAGGAAGTCGAGGAACTCGGGGAACGTCTCCCAGCCCCACCGGATCCCGGCCGTGAGCGCGGCCCCGGGAATGTCCTCGACACCCTCCATGAGCCCGACCAGCCACTCGTGCTCGTCGGGGCGCGCCGGCGCGAACCCGACGCCGCAGTTGCCCATGACGACGGTCGTGACGCCGTGCCACGACGACGGCGTGAGCAACGGGTCCCAAGTGACCTGTCCGTCGTAGTGCGTGTGCACGTCGACGAAGCCCGGAGTGACGAGCTTCCCGGTCGCGTCGACCTCGTGCTCGCCCTCGCCGGCGACCGCGCCGACCACCGTGACAACACCGTCGTCGATGGCGACGTCGGCTGCGATCGGGGGAGCGCCGGTGCCGTCGACGACCGTGCCGCCGCGAATCACGAGATCGTGCATGCGAACCCCCAGAGCCGGAGAGCGACCGGTCGTGGGCCGATCGGTGCGAACGCTTGACCCCGAGCATGACAGGGTGCACTATCCGAATCAATGGTCGCACTATGCGAACACCCTGCCCGGCACCGTCAGCGTTGGTGCACAACCGGGCCGTATCGACCCCACTCCTGCACCAACGCGGCGAGGGGGTGTGGGTATTGACGCGTCCGTCGCCCCAGACCGATCGCATCGTGACCCTGATCGGCCTGCTCGTTGCCCACCCCGAGCAGGGGTTCACGCTGTCGGAGATCGCCCGCCGCCTGGGGGTGAGCAAGGCGACGTGCTCGCCCATGCTGGTCGCGCTCACCTCGGCCGGGTTCCTGGTGCGCCACCCGGTGCGCAAGACCTACCGCCTCGGGCCCGCCCTCATCGCCGCCGGCCAGGCCGCCACCGCCGGCTTCCCGGCCCTGGAAGCGGCGCGGCCCGTGCTGGCCGGGCTCAGCGAGCAGCTCGGGGTGATCGGCATGGCGGTCGCGCCTGCCGGCGACGACCGGCTGCGCCTCGTCGACCTCGTCTGGGACCCGCGTGTGCACGCGCCGACACTGCGGGTTGGCCAGGAGCTGCCGTTCCGGCCTCCGTGGGGATCGATCTTCGTCGCGTGGGCCGGGCCGGCTGCGGTCTCGGCCTGGGTCGTGCGCGCCGACGATCCCGGGCTCACAGTCGATCGAGTCCGCGACGTCCTCGCGGTGATCCGCCACCGCGGCTATTCGGTCGAGCTCCAGGCGGGGCCGACGGGCCGGGTGCGCGAGCTGGCCGAGGCGCTGGCCTCCAGCGTGTCCGAGCGTGATCGGGCCCGGTTGCTCGAGCACCTGCTCGTCGCGGTGTCGGACCATGAGCAGCCGTTGCTGGCGTGGCCCGTCACCGGCCGCGACTACAACGTCGGCGCCATCGACGCGCCGGTCTTCGACGACGAGGGCCGAGTGACACTGGCGCTGAGCGTGAGCTCGTTCCCACAACCGCTCACCGGTGACGAGGTCGTCGAGGTCGGCGATCGCCTCCGCACCGCCGCGGCCCAGATCACCGCGTCGCTCGGCGGCCGCTTCCCGCCGGTCGTGGCCGGTGGCGATCTCCGTTAGGTTCGGGCCGCGCCGCACCCAAGGGGGTCCAGATCATGACGTTGCGGATCGGACGGACGATCGCCGAGTCGACGCCCACGTTCGCACCGCTCCCGAAGCCCCCTGACGGCGCGCCGAACATCGTGATGATCGTGCTCGACGACCTGGGCTTCGGGCAGCTCGGCTGCTTCGGCTCCGACATCGCCACCCCGACCATCGACGGCCTCGCGTCCGGGGGCCTGCGCTACAACCGGTTCCACGTCACGTCGTTGTGCTCGCCGACGCGCGCCTGCCTGCTTACGGGCCGCAACCATCACGCCGTCGGCATGGGCTTTCTCACCGACATCCCGACCGGCTTCCCCGGCTACAACGGCCGCATCCCGAGGTCGGCGGGCACGCTGCCCCGAATCTTGCGCGACGGCGGGTACAGCACGTTCGCAGTGGGGAAGTGGCACCTCACGCCTCGCTGGGAAGAGCGCGCCTCGGGACCGTTCGAGCGCTGGCCGCTCGGTCTCGGGTTCGAGCGCTACTACGGCTTCCTCGGCGGTGACACCAACCAGTGGACGCCCGAGCTCGTCAGCGACAACCAGTTCGTCGAGCCGCCACGCCGGCCCGACGACGGGTACCACCTCACCGAGGACCTGGCCGATCAGGCGATCCGCATGGTCCAGGACCAGCAGCACGCGACCCCGGGCAAGCCCTTCTTGCTCTACTTCGCCACCGGCGCGATGCACGCCCCCCACCAGGTCGCCGAGGAATGGAGCGACCGCTATGGCGGTCGCTTCGACCACGGCTGGGAGGTGTGGCGAGAGGAGCTGTTCGCACGCCAGCGCGAGCTGAAGATCGTCCCCCCGGACGCGACGTTGACCGAGCGGCCGAGCTGGGTCCGGCCGTGGTCGTCGATCGCCGAGGACGAGCGCCGGCTCTACGCGCGACAGATGGAGGTCTTCGCCGGCTTCCTGTCGCACACCGATCACCAGATCGGCCGGCTCGTCGCCTTCCTCGAGCGGATCGGCGCGCTCGACAACACGCTGATCCTCCTGCTCTCCGACAACGGCACCAGCGCCGAAGGCGGGCCCATGGGCTCGGTGAACGAGCACCGCTTCACCCACGACCTCCAGGACGACCTCGCCGACTCGCTCACCCGCATCGACGATCTCGGTGGGTTCCGTGCCTACAACCACTACGCGTGGGGGTGGGCGTGGGCGGGCAACACCCCGCTGCGGCTGTGGAAGCGCTACACCTGGCTGGGCGGCGTGCGCACGCCCCTCATCGCGCATTGGCCCGGCCGTATCGAGTCCGGTGGCGCGGTGCGGGACCAGTTCTGTCACGCCGTCGACGTCATGCCGACCGTGCTCGACGTCGCCGGCATCGCTGCGCCCGACACCATCGACGGCATCGTGCAGCAGCCCATCGACGGCGCGAGCCTCGCGGCCACGTTCACCGATGCCGGCGCCGACACGCGTGACACGCAGTACTTCGAGATGCTCGGGAGCCGGGCGCTCTACCACGACGGGTGGAAGATCACGACCGACCACGTGGGCAAGCAGATCAGCGTCGAGACCGAGCTCCTCGAAGGCAGTCACTCGTTCGAGGACGACCACTGGGCGCTCTTCCGCCTCGACGACGACTTCTCCGAGTCCCACGACGTCTCGAGCGAGCACCCGGCGATGCTCAAGCGGCTCGTCGAGCTGTGGTGGATGGAAGCGGGTCGCAATCAGGTCCTGCCGCTCGACGACTCCATGATCGGGCGAGCGATCGCGATGGAGCCGCCGCCGCTCGCGCCGAGGTTCCGCAACGTCTACTTGCCGGGCGGCGGTCCCGTCGCCGAGGACGCGCTGCCGCCGATGGGCGCCGGCTTCCGCCTGCTCGCCGAGCTCGACATCCCAACCGGTGTCGAGGGCATCGTGTGCGCGCTCGGCGACTGGAACAACGGGTGGGCCTTCTACTTCCTCGGGGGCTCCCCGATCGTCTCGTTCAACCTGTTCGGCGCGATGCACCGGATCGCGGCGACCAGCGTTTCACCGACCGGCACCCACAGGGTCGGCTTCGAGTACACGCGCGAACAAGCTGCCGGCGGACCGGTCACGATCCTCGTCGACGGGGACGTCGTCGCGCGCGACCGCCTGCCCGCCGACCTTCCGTTCCGCTGGCAGATCGGAGTCGCCGGCCTCGTGCTCGGGCACGATCGCGGCTTTCCGGTGTGCGACGACTACCAGCCGCCGTTCCGCTTCACTGGCACCTTGCACCAGGTCGTGATCGAGGTGCCGATGCTGGCCGGCCGCGACGAACCGACCTCGGCGCTCGCCGAGGCGCTCCATCGCGAGTAGCGGCGACCCGGGGGTCAGACCGCGTGCAAGACGAGCTTCTGCTCGGCGCCGTTGCCCTCGACGTCCAGGACGCTGTCCGAGAGCATGTCGACGAGCTCGGGCGCGATGAACAGGCGAGCCTCGTCCGGCCCGGTCACCTGATCGCCCGCCAGCGGCTCCTCGATGAAGCCGAGTCGTACGACCTGCTGTCCGTCGTCGGCCGAATCCGAGAACACGCGCAAGCCGGTCTCCTCCGGCAGCCCACGCTGGTCCCGGATCTCGCGGACGACGTCGGTGGCCTCGGGCGTGATGTCCAGCATCTGACCTCCAGCGGTTCGGGGGGGCAAGTCCCGGCGAACTTTCCCAACCCCACCGGCTGCTAAACCTGGAAATCCGATCCTCGGCGACGCCGGTGTCAATCGGCGGTGCGACTACGGCCATTTCGCCGCGCACCGGAGAGTCGACGACCGAGTCCGTAACGCTTCGTGACGGTGCAGGTCCAACTTCCGTGCCGATGTCCGGTGTTACGGTTCGGCCCGTGGCGTGGGCGGGCGAGACTCCGGTGGCCGCGGCGCCATCACCAGCTGCGCGGTGGCTGCAGCTCGCGTTCGTCATCCCGCGAGCGATCGCCTTCATGCTGGGTGCGGGGCGACGCCCGCGAGACGGCGTTCCGCGGTTCCGGCCGTCACCGCCGAGCGTCGCCTCGGTCGTGCTCGACGATCTGGTCGCCACCTTCCAGTACGTGACCGCCGGCTCGGTCGAAGGGCGTCTCGACGCCGAGTCGCTGGAGCAGACCGCGGCCGCGCTCCGAGCCGAGGGATACATCGCCGAGCCCGTCGCCTTCCATCGCGCACCGCCGCCTCCCCGGTTCGCCGAGACCACCGTGAAGATCCGCCGGCTCGCTCGCCTCGTCTACGAGCACGTCACCTTCCCGAGCGGCTACGAGTGGGCGCTCGACGACCCGGACGCCGAGTGGCTCGCCGACTCGCGCAACACCCAGGCGCACGCGTACGTCTTGCGCCACGACGACGGGCCGCGCCCGTGGGTGATCAGCATCCATCCCACCGGTGTGGGCAGTCCGATGGACCTCCACTGGATGGGATCGGTGGCGTTGCACCGGGAGCTCGGGATCAACGTGATGCATCCGGTGCTCCCGAAGCACGGACCGCGCCGGCGGCCGGGCCAGCCGCGGATCTCGTTCCCGAGCCCCGACGGCGTCGTCAACCTGCAGGCGTTCTCGCAGTCCGTGTGGGACGTCCGCCGGGCGATCGCCTGGGCGCGACTTCAGGGCGCGACCGCGGTCGCGCTCCACGGGTTGTCGCTCGGCGGGTACACGGCCGCGCTCGTCGCCGGGATCGAGGACGACCTCGATTGCGTGGTGGTCGGCCTGCCGCCGTCCGATCTGCCCACGTTGATGATCCGGCACGCGTCGCGATACCTCACACCCGAGGCCGCGGCTGATGAGCTCGCGCCGCTCGGGTCGGTCGCCGCTCGCCAGGTGAACCGGCTGATCTCGCCGCTCGAGTTCGCGCCCCGGGTGTCGAGAGATCGTCGCTACGTGTACGCCGCGGTCGGTGATCGAGTCGCCACCCCGGAGCAGGCGGTCGGCCTGTGGCGGCACTGGAACGAGCCCGAGATCCTCTGGCTCCAGAGCGCGCACCTGCCGGCACCGATGCTGGGCGAGACCCGCCGCTTCATCCGCGACGCGCTCGTGACCAGCGGCGTGACGACCTTCGACGCGCCGTTGGCGCTGCGGCCCGCCGCCGGCTGAGAGCGACGGCCGGTCGTCGCGCCGGCCGCTACGTAGTCGCGGCTTGACCGTTGGGCGCGCTGACCGGCGCGTCGGTCGCGTCCCGCAGTTCCTGCAGCGCCCGGGGCACGCCCTCGGCGAGGGCCCAGAGATCGGGGATCAGCACGCGATCGGCGACGAAGCCGAAGTCGATCTTGTCGATGTAGCTCATCACGGTGATGTTCAGCCCCATGCCCACCAGGAGCGCAGACACCGGGATGATCGACTCGATGCGCGCGCCGGCGCTGTAGATGGGGATCGGCGGACCGGGAATGTTCGACACGATCAGGTTCGACGGCAGCATGTTGGACGACTCCGCGTTGGTCGCGATGAAGCGCCAAGCCAGGTTGGCCACGCCGGGCGGCGTCGTGTCGCTGAGCGACATGATCTTCTTCGCTTGGAGCGCGGTCGTCATCTCCTTGGCGCCGGTGGTGAAGCGAAAGATCGTCCGGAGCCGCTCGAGTGGGTCGTCGATGTCGGTGGCGAGCGGCACCATCATGTTGGCGATGCGGTTGCCGAGCTCGCCCGCATGTTCCTCGGTGCGGGTCGACAGCGGCACCGAGGCGATCAACGACTCCGCCGGCAATGCGTCGATGTCCTGTAAGTAGCTCCGCAGGGCCGACGAGGTCAGCGCGAGCACGATGTCGTTGATCTTCACGTCGTGCTGCTTGCGCAGCAGCTTCACGTCGTCGAGCGGCACGGAGACGAACGCGAAGGATCGGAGCTGGCTGAGCGGCCGGTTGAACGGCGTTGCCGGCGCGAACGACAGCGGTGAATGCGGGCGCTCCTTGCGGCGACTGAAGCGCAGGAGCTCCACGCCCTGCTGCGCGAGCTGCACGCCGAAGCGGCCGACGCGAAGCGGCGTGAGCAGGGTGTGGCCGAGGCCGCGCACGGTGAGCTCGACATCCGACGGGACGCGCTCGAGCTCGACGTCGGGCACGACCACTTCGGCCGGCTCCGGGTTCGGCTCGAGGTCACAGAGGACCTCCGCCAGCCCGGCGCCGGAAACGCCGTCGACGAGCGAATGGTGCGTCTTGGTGAGCAGCGCCACCCGGCCCCGCTCGAGACCCTCGATGTACCAGAGCTCCCAGAGCGGCCGACGGCGGTCGAGG
>JAPSGP010000341.1 GCA_031177445.1 Acidimicrobiia bacterium | reverse complement strand
TAAGGAAGACGTGAGAGCCGCGTTCGGATTTGCGCCCGGCTCTGTAAGGAATTGCGGCGCCGGTGCGAGCTCAGCCTGGATCCACCGTTTCACGCGAAACGGTGGATCCACGCTCAGCTGAACGTGACGAGCGCCTCCTCCATGCTGCGCGCTCCGATCACGCACTCGCGGCGTGCCTCGACCGAGCTGAGCTCGGGGCAGCCGGAGTCTTCGAAGCGGCCGTCCGTCAGCACGGCGAGCGTCTTCCCGAGCCAGCGGTAGCAGGCGCCGCGTACGCCGCCGGCGAAGCGCTCGCAGCCTCCGATCAGCTGGACGTAGGTCTCGATCGGCTCACCGAGCACGTTCTGCACCTTCGTGCCGCGCACGCACGCTTCGGCGTCGGCCGCGTCGGCGAGCGCCGCGCAGAGCTCGAGCTGGACCGCCGGATCGGGCGGCCCGATGACCGAGGCAGCCGTGATGCAGGCCGCCCGCTGCAGGCCGGCGAGCCCCTCGCACAGCAGGTCGAGGTGCTCCGGGGAATCGACGACGATCCCCTGCGGCCGGTTGTCGACGTAGGCGCGGTACCAGCACGGGCGCACGAAGACCTCGGGCTGCTCCCCGCACAGGCGTCGCGGATCGGTGACCGGCTCCTCCGGCAGCGTGGCGTCGTCGGCGCCGATGACTGCGAACCAGTAGTCGTGGAAGGCCCCCTGGGCGCAGTCGGGCGCCGCACCGGGGCCGAGAGCGCGGCAGAGGTCGAGCGCCGAGGCGAGCCGCCCGCCGTGGATCCGCATGAACGCGTGCCCGAAGCCGTGCGTGCAGCTGTAGCGCTGGTAGCGCGTCTCCGCGTCAGCGCATACCGCGGCCGCCGCTCGCGGACGCACCGGGTCGACCGACGGCGCGACGCCGGTGACCAGCCCGTGCGCGAAGCCCGCCGCGCAGCCCGGGTCGTTGCTCTGCGGGAGGTAGTCCATGAGCGTCGCGAGGGTGACCTCGTGCTCGCGCGCGTACGTGCGGCCGACCGTGTGCATGACGCCGTGGCAGTTCGAGAGCAGGAACCCGCCCTGCTGCCAGGCGGCGTCGCTCGCCTCCTGCACGGCCGGCCTCGGGTCGTCGAGACCCTCGACCGCAGCCAGGAACTCACGCGTGTAGCAGGAGCGCGCGGCCTCCGCCGGCAGGCCGGCGCAGCGCTCCGGTTGCGCCTCCCGGGGCGCCGGTGGCGCATCCGAGCTCGCGGCGCGGACGACGATCGCGACGACGACCGCTCCCGCGACCGCGGCGAGCCCCAGCCCGAGCGCGAGTCGCGGGATCCTCCTCACCGCCGCATGGTAGATGCCGTGCAGGGGCGCTTACTGCGAGCGGCCCGCCGCTGGCGGGCCGCTCGCAGGGCTTCGGAGCTCAGCTCCGTCCTACCTGATCGTGAACTTCTGCGATCCGCTCGAGACGTTGCCCTTGATGTCCGTCGCGATCCACTTGAACGTGGTCGTCTGGGTCAGGTGGAACACCTGGCCCGGCTCGCGCGGGCCGGTCGAGTCCCACAGCGGCGACTCGGCCGTGGGCTTCGACCCGTCCATCGTGTAGCGGATCACGGACGGCTCGTTCACCCAGTTGAACGTCGTCGTGATCGGCCCGTTCGAGCTCGTCGGGCCGGTCATCGTCACGACCGGGGCCGTCTCGTCACGGGCGTACGCGAGCGCCGACTCGAGCAGGCCGTAGTTGCCCGCCGAGAACTCGAGCGCCTCGAACTTGCCCTCGGTGTCGTAGTTCGGCTGGAAGCCGACGCCCGACTGGGTCGTCCCGCCGGCCACGACCGCTCCGGCGGCGTGGGCCAGCGACAGCGGCTCGGTCAGCGTGACGTTCGGCTGCGGGTTCGGCGGGTTCGTCACCGTGACCGAGGCGACGTACCGGACCTCCTCGTTGGCGGTGCCGGCGTCGATCGTGATCTTGTCGCCGGTGTCGAAGCCGTTCCGGTTGGCGAGGCGGATCTGCGTGGCGCCGGCCGCGGAGGGCTGCGACAGCGACGTGTTCACGTACCGGTCGGCGCCGGTCTCGAAGCTGTACGCGATGACGCCGCGGTTGTACCAGTGCTCGTCGGCGCTGTTGCCGCCGGCCGAGTAGAGGACGTCGGCGATCGGCCCGGTCCGCTCCGGGAGGATGACCGTGTTGCGAACCTCCTTGATCCGGTTCAGGATCCGGTCGCCCGCCTCGAAGAAGTACTTCTCGACGCCGATGTTCGCGTGCACGGCGTCACCCTCGGAACGGTCCGGCCTGTAGGTGCCCGGCGCCCACATGAAGTAGCCGCCGAAGCTGTGGATGTTGTTCGAGAACTTGATGTTCTTGAACGTGTCCGCGATCCAGAGCTCGTTCTGGATCTCCGGCTCCGACGCCTCGCTCGTGCCGGTGAAGACGTCGCTCACGCACGAGGTCGACGCACCGATGTAGCCGTCGAAGAGGGTGCCGAACGTGTTGTTCCGGTTCAGATCGACGCCCCACGCATTCCGCGCGGCGGAGTCGTTGAACGGACCCGGAGCGCCGCCGGCGACGCCGGGCCGGGTCGTCCAGAAGTTCTCCGCGTTCGGATCGTCGCTGTCGAGCCCGCCGAACACGCACCAGTTGGTCATGGTGCGACGCTGCTGCGGGAAGTTGTACATCGAGTAGTGCGAGCCGTCCGGGTTGGACGACGGCAGGACGAAGATGTCGAGATTGTCGACGAGCTCACGCGTGCGCTTGTCGAGCGTGTAGTTGCGCAGCAGCTGCTCCGTCGTCTCGAGACACGTCAGCGGCGTCGCCCACTCGCGGGCGTGCTGCTGGCAGTAGAGGAAGACGCCGACCTTGTTGCCCTTCCGCTGCTTGCCGATCCGCATCACGAAGTACTCGAACGGCCCACGCTCGACGTGCGCGTTCCTCGAGGTCGTGAGGAAGTCGGAGAGGTTGCCCGCCGGCCGCCCCTGGACGATGCCGGCGCCGGCATTGCCGCGGTACGTCTGAGCCACGAGCTTCGCGGCGGCGCCCGCGTCCGCGTTGATCGCCGCGGCCACCTGCGCCGCCGTGCTGGTGAGGGCGCCTGTCGGGCCCGTGGCCAGGCTGACCAGAAGGTCGTTGCCGCTGAACGTGACGGTGAGAGGCGAGTTCGCCACGCCCGGGTTGACGAACTCGGCCCGGAGGTCGTTGCCGCCCTCGTGCCCCCACGCGCGTGATGTGAGCACCACGGCCTGCGTCGCGACCGGGTTCCCGGCCGTGTTGGGGAGGTTGCCCGTGAAGGCGGGGTTCGTCAGACCGGCCATCAACGCCTGCGCCCGCCGCTGGTAGCCGTTCGTCTTGTGCGGCAGAGTGATGAGCTCCGTGAGGTTCGGGAACTCCTGCGCCAGCTCACGGAAGTGGCCGTAGACCTCGGTCGGGTCCATGTAGCGCGTCGTGAAGTCCTTCATGAAGCCGTCGGCCATCGGCGGCAGCCCGCCGCCCAGCCAAACTTGCACGGGTGCCTCCACGAACGCGCCGGTGCTCGAGCCGATCCGGATCATGGTCGGCGCGCCCGGCGATGTCGTGCCGGCCTCGCCGATCCGCACGAGCTCCCGGTGCTCGATGTACGTGTCGGGGTTGGTGTCGGGATCGATGTTGACGTTCATCGTGCGAGGCGGCGAGTCGATCGCCGTGCCCGCGCCGCTGTTGAACGAGAGCGACATCGTCGGCCCGGTGTACGTCGCGCCGGTCGTCGTCGAGCCGCCTTGGCGGTTCTTGGCCTCGACCGAGAGGAAGCGGCCGTCGTAGTTCTCGAAGTAGTCGACGCGCAGGACGACGATCTCGTCGGAGTGCGAGGCGGTCCCGG
>JAPSGP010000340.1 GCA_031177445.1 Acidimicrobiia bacterium | reverse complement strand
ACGACGTAGGGCTTCGACAACCCCAGCTGCTCGTATCGCTGTGCCGCCCGCTCGTCGGTGACGACGTAGACGACGACGTTCTCGCCTCCGAGGAGCTCGGCCTCGCGCGTGGTGAAGTTGGGGTCGTCGACGTCGACCACCACCGGTCCGTCGAAGTACTGCGCCTGGCTCACGTCGACCGCGAACAGGCCGCGGTAGCGGCTCGACATCCGTCGCAGCAACCACTCGTTCCGCACACGCTCGGTCCGGCGGTAAGCCCGGAACTGGAGGCCGCGCAGCACACGGCGGTCGGAGCACGTCAGGAGGTACGCGTCGACCCGGTCGAGGCGCGGCAGCAGGGCCGCATAGCGCTGGTTGTTGTGCCCACGAAACCACACGGCGTGAAAGAACACGCGGTCCGCCGAAGGCGTCGACCGCAGCACGCGACCAAGGCCGAGCTCCCTCATGCTTCAGTGCTCCGGGTGCTCAGCCTCCGCTTCGGCGATGGCCTCCTTGAGGATCTCGTCGAGCGTGCGTCGGGGCTGCCAGCCCGTAAGGGCGGCGATCTTGCGCGTGTCGGGGACCCGGCGAGCCATGTCCTCGAAGCCCGCCTCGTACGCGCGCTCGTACGGGATGAGCTCGACCGGCGAAGTGCTCCCGGTCCGCTTCCTGACCTTCTCCGCCAACTCCCGAATCGAGATCTCCTCGTCGAGCCCGACGTTGAACACCTCACCGATCGCCCGCGGTTCGCGCAGGAGCCGGACGAGCGCGTCGACGACGTCGCCGACGTGGCAGAAGCAGCGCGTCTGGGTGCCGTCGCCGAACACCGTCAGCGGCTCGCCGGCGATCGCCTGGCGCACGAGTCGCGGGATCACCATCCCGTACGCCGGGCTCTGGCGGGGTCCGGCCGTGTTGAACGGCCGGACCACGATCGTGCGCAATCCGTGGTCACGGTGGTAGGCGGCTGCAAGCACCTCGTCGACCGCCTTCGAGGTGCTGTAGCCCCACCGGGCAACTGTCGGGGGCCCGAGCAACCGGTCGGCGGTCTCCGCCAGCGGCATGTGCGGGCTCTTGCCGTACACCTCGGACGTGCTCGCGAGCAGGATCGTCTTGTCGTACCGGTAGGCGGCGGCAAGCGCGTTCTCGGTGCCGCGAATGTTGAGGATCATCGAGCGCAGGGGTTGCTCGACCACGAGCTTGACCCCGACGGCGGCGGCGAGGTGCACGACGGCGTCGCAGTCGCGCACCAACGTGTCGACGGTCCTCTCGTCGAGCACCGAGTCCTCGACGAATTCGAATCGCTCCTGCTCGAAGGCCCGCTCCAGGTTGGTCAGGCGACCGGTCGAGAGATCGTCGAGCGCGGTGACCTGGTTTCCGGCATCGAGGAGCGAGTCGGTCAGGTGCGATCCGATGAACCCTGCGCCGCCCGTGATGAGATAGTGCAACCGGCCTCCGAGCTTCGCCCTTGGCCAACCGGGAGTGACCTAGCCTGGCGTTCGCCGCAAACTACCGCCTCGGCGCTCTTCGCTCTCGGTTCCGTTCCCGCTCCGGTCTCTCCCGCAAAGATGTCCGAATTGGCCAATCAACGAGCTGCACCCGCCCCGCCACACCGCGTGGTCGTGGTATCCGGCATCTTTCCTCCCGACATCGGCGGCCCCGCGACGCACGCCGCCGATCTGGCGACCGAGCTGCGCGTACGCGGCCACGAGGTGACCGTCGTGACGCTGAGCGACGGCGCGCCGTCCTCGGGCCGCGGGAGCGCGGTCAGGTTTCCGCGCCATTGGCCGTGGTGGTTGCGTCTCGCCGCGGTCGCGGGATGGCTCGTGCGCCATCGTGATCGCTATGACGTCGCGTACGCCACTGGGCTCCAGCCCGCGGCGGTTGCCGGCGCGCAGCTCGCGGGGCGCCCGGTCGTCGTCAAGGTCGTCGGCGACCCCGCGTGGGAGCGTGGACGGCGTCGCGGCATGACCACCGCCGGCTTCGGCGACTTCCAGCAACGAGGGCAGCGCGGGATCCGGGTGCGGTTGATGTGCCGGATCCGCGATTGGTGGGTGACACGGGCCGACGCGGTCGTAGTGCCGGGCGCCGACCTCGTGCCGGTCGTCGACAGTTGGGCGCGTCGGACGGGGGGACTCGAACCACACGTGATCCCGAACGGTGTGCGAGCCCTCGAACCCGGCCTGTCACCGCCCCCAGGACCCGAGCTCCGTTGCGTGTACGTCGGACGACTCGTCGACCACAAGCGTGTCGACGTCCTCGTCGACGCGGTCTGCGCGACGGCGGGAGTCACGCTGGACGTGATCGGCGACGGTCCGGCGCGGGCGGCCCTCGAACATCGCGCTGGCGGCCAGCCGGGTGGAGACCGGGTCCGGTTCGCGGGCGCGCTCGGTCATCAGGATGTCCTGCACCGACTGGGCGGGTTCGACGTGCTGCTGAACGCCAGTTCATACGAAGGGCTGCCGCACGTCGCCATCGAGGCGCTCGTCTGCGGGACGCCGATCGTGATCCCGGCCGTAGGCGGCACCTCGGAGGTCCTCCGCGACGGGGAAAACGGGCTGCTCGTCGATCCGCCGACGCAGTCGGCGTTCGCGGCCACGCTGGCGACGTTGCGCGACCACCCGGCGACGCTTGCCCGGTTGACCGAGGGCGCGCGGGCGTCGGGCCCGAATTGGCGGTTCGATCGTGTGGCCGACCGCATCGAGGCCCTTCTCGCCGACGTCACCGGGCCCGCGGAGAAGGCGGCGGCGGTGTTCGTCGGGAAGGGCGGCATCCCTGCCGTCTCGACGCCGGCGTGGGAGCGCAAGCTCGGTGTCCTAGCCCGCCATCTCGACGCCACCATCGTGAGCCCCGCAGCGCCGGGTCCCCGCCACATGCACGGCGTGGAGCTCCGCCGGTTCCGGCAGTTCCGTCCGGCACCGGTGGCGAGCGCGCTCTTCTATGCCGGTGGATCCGCGCTCGGGGTCGCTCGCGCCGCACGCCGTAGCGGCGCCGTGGTGTGCCAGAGCCCGTTCGAAGCCGCGATGTGCCTCCTGCTCCGAGCGCCCGTTCCCGCGCGCGCACGACCTCGCGTCGTGCTCGAGGTACACGGGGACTGGAGGACTGCGCCTCGTCTCTACGGGAGCAGCGTTCGACAGCTCGCGGCTCCCGTCTCCGACCGGATTGCCGGCTGGGCGGTGCGGCGAGCCGATCGCGTCCGTGCGGTCGGCGCGTTCACCGAGACGCTGGCGCGTGACGCCGGCTTCCGCGGCGAGGTCGACCGGTTCATGACGTTCAGCGACTGGGGGCGCTACCTGGATCGCGCACCGGTGCCCCCGCCACTCGAGCCGAAGGTCCTGTTCGTCGGCGCACTCGAACCGTACAAGGCGCCCGAGGTCCTGCTCGAGGCCTGGTCGTGCGTGGTGGGCACGGTTCCCGAGGCGCGTCTGTCCCTCGTCGGTACCGGCCCGATGTTGTCCGCGCTCACCGCCCAGGCCGCCGCGCTCGGTCTCGACGGGTCGATCGAGTTCTGCGGGACCGTCCCGCCCGACGCGATCGTCGATCGTCTCGACGGATCGAGGTTCATGGTCCTTCCGTCACGCTCCGAGGGTGTCCCACGGGTGGTGCTGGAGGCGATGGCGCGGGCCAGGGCGGTCGTCGGGGCGCGAGCGGGCGGCACACCCGAGCTGCTCGAGCACGGGGTGACCGGGCTGCTCGTGCCGCCCGACGATCCGCCCCGGCTGGCCGACGCGGTGGTGCAGCTGCTCTCCGAGGCAGAGTGGGCCGCGGAGATGGGTCGCGAGGCGCGCCGGCGCGCACTGGAACGGGATCCCGCCGGCGAGTACGACGCCGAGGTTGC
>JAPSGP010000339.1 GCA_031177445.1 Acidimicrobiia bacterium | reverse complement strand
GGCACCTCGCGGGCTGCGGCTCGCAACGCGGCCTCCGATCCGTCGATGAGCTCCCACTCATCACCGAGGCATTCGCGACTGCCGATGAGACCGGCACCGTACTGCTCGTCGAGCGCACGCCATTCCGGGGAGCCGAACCGTTCGAGAAGATGCACGCCGACATCGGCAGTGCTCACCGTCCCGTCGAAGTCCAGGAACACCGACGTGCGCGAGAGATGAAGCGCGGGCAACGCCATGGCGACGTGATGGTAGCGACGCGAGGACGCCAATACTTCGAGGAAGCGGAGCAGGGCCGGTTGCCGCACGTCGTTATGATCGATCCGAGCTTCATCACCGAGACCCGCGCCGACGACCATTCGCCGCCGTGCGAGCCGGGCCACGAGCCCGAGCCCCAAGGCGTGCCGAGTGCAGCGCCGGCGGATGCGCGCACCGATCCCTGCGAACAGCAGCACCCTCTCGAGCAGGCGATGCACGCGGGTCACTTCGAGCGTCTCGGCTACCGGATCGTGCCGAGCCCGCTCGCTCGCACCTGGGCCCGTGGGGGCACCGTCGTCCACCACTAGCCTCGTCGGGGCGATGAACCCCGCGCGCCGGCTGGCTGGCATCGTCGTCACCCTGCTTCTCGCACTGGCGGCGCTGGTCATGGTGTCGCACGTCAGCCACTCGCGGGCGCGCTCCGAGCACGACACGCTCCAGCCGAGCCATCTCGTCCTCGACGATCGGGCCGCAATCCCGACCGACCCCGAGGCGGACTCACGAGCTCGCGCATCCAAGCGCGGGCCGCCGAACCCCTTCGCCGCACGTCCGCTCTCCGGCTTCGAAGCGCCGGCGGCAACGTTCACGCTCGGGGTCGCGGTGCTCGGCCCCGCGCTGTATCTCGGGCGCGATCCCGCCGCCGCGTCATGGGCATCTGGCGCGATCCGGTACCGCGCGCCTCCTCGCCGCGCGACCGTCTGAGCACGAGCTGCTTCGCCTGAACGCCTACCGGGCGCTCCTCGTGCATCCCAGCCGCGTCATCGAGAGGAGTTGCCCGTGCCTGCTGCCGTCGTCACCGACACACGCGCCGCCCGTTCCCTCGCGCGTCCTGCACTCATCGTTGCAGGGCTGATCGTTGGCGCTGCCTTCTTGTGGCTCGTGCTCGAGCTCACACGCGGGCCCGACATGGTCCCGCGCGTCAGCATCGCCAACCCGAGCTCGATCGACGTCGAGGTCGACGTGTCTTCGACCGCCGGGTCGGGAACGCTCGGCCTGGGCCGCCTCCAAAGCGGAACGCGCCATGCTTACGAGGACGTGATCGACCAGGGAGCGCGATGGGTCTTCACGATCAGCTCTCCGGCCGGGCGGCTCGCCCGGCTCGAGGTCGATCGCACGACGTTGGTTGAAAACGACTGGACCGTTCGCCTTCCCGACAACTTGGCGCGCCAAGACGAAGCGACGAGGAGTCGCCGATGACAGATGTCTCCGAGCAGAACCTGCCCGGGATCGGCCGCAGCTACCAGGTTCCCGGGATCGACGGAACTCGGGTCGTCGTGGTCGTCCACAACACCGGACGGCGCGATCTGTACGCGTACTCGGATCCCGAGGCCGAACCGGTGGTCGTGTCGTTCAACGACGACCAGGCGCGCCGGTTGGGCGCGGTACTCGGTGGTGCCTATTTCAAACCGACCATCGTCAGTGAGATCGAGGCCGCGATCGGATCCCTGCTGATCGACTGGGTCACGCTCCGTGACGACTCGCCCGGTGCGGGAAGATCGATCGCCGAGCTCGAGATTCGTCGCCGTACCCGCATGACGGTCGTCGCCATCATGCGAGACGACGACACGCTGCTCGCGCCCGAACCGGGCACCGTGCTGCAACCGGGTGATCGGTTGGTCGTCGTCGGCCGTCAGGAGGACCTCTCGGGATTCCTGCGCCACGTCGTGGGATAGGCCCCATGGGAGACGAGCTTGTCGCGCTTGGAGGCGCGTTCCTCGCCGCCGGTGTCCTCGGACGTTTCGGCCGCCAGATCGGCCTGCCCACGATCCCGCTCTTCATGGTCGCCGGGATCCTGCTCGGCCCGCACACGCCCGGCGTGGTACTCGTCGAGAACCCGGCAGATCTCGACTTGGTTGCCGCTCTCGGCCTCGTCTTGCTGCTCTTCTACCTCGGCCTGGAGTTCACGGTCGACGACCTCACCGGAGGCGGGCGGCGCCTCCTCGCGGCCGGCGGCATCTACCTTCTGCTCAACATCGGCGGCGGGCTCGCGTTCGGCGTCGCATTGGGTTGGGGCTCGCGCGAAGCGCTCGTCATCGCGGGCGCAGTGGGCATCTCGTCGTCGGCGATCGTCACCAAGCTGCTGATCGACCTTCGCCGGCTCGCCAACCCCGAGACTCGGCTCATCCTCGGCATCATCGTCATCGAGGACCTCTTCCTCGCGCTCTACCTCGCGATCCTCCAACCAGTCCTCGACGACGAGCCGAGTGTCGTCGACGGATTCCTCTCGTTCGGGAAGGCGTTCGCGTTCCTGCTGGCCTTCGCCACCCTCGCCCGGTGGGGCGCGGGCATAGTCGGGCGGCTCGTGGCGACGCCTGACGACGAGCTCCTGACGATCTGCTTCGTCGGCCTCGCCGTGCTCGCCGCCGGCTTCGCCGAGGAGCTTGGCGTCTCCGACGCCATCGGCGCGTTCATGGCGGGGCTCGTCTTGGCCCAAAGCCCGGTCGCCGACCGCATCGGCCGCCTCGTGCATCCATTGCGTGACGCCTTCGGTGCCGTGTTCTTCTTCGCGTTCGGGCTCACGATCGACCCCGGCGACGTCGCAGCCGTGTCCGGCCCGATCGCGATCGCAACCGTCATCACGGTCGTGCTCTGCTTCGTGGCCGGTCTGCTCGGCGCGCGCCTCTACGGCTTCGGCAGGAACGCGGCCGCGAACGTCAGCTCCACGATCCTGGCTCGCGGCGAGTTCTCGCTGATTCTCGCCTCGCTGGCCGCGACGGCCGGGCTCGACGACCGCGTCGGTCCCTTCATTGCCGGCTACGTGCTGGTCCTCGCGCTCGGTGGGCCGGTGGTCGCCAGCCGGTCGAGGGCGATAGCGCGCATGATCCCCGAGTCCCTGCTCAAGACACGCGGAAGCCGTGCTCCAGGAGAACCGAGCGCAGCATGAGGCGGCGGCGCTCGACGAGCCCGTCGGTGAGCGGAACGCCAACCCGCCGCGACGGAATGAGCGCGACTGCACTTCCCTGACCAACTCGCACCGTGATGTCGTCCTTGGCGAGGAATCGCTGCCGTGCGAACGGGAACCACAAGATGATTCCCTCGTCGACAACCGCGAAGCGCCACGGGAGCAGTCGAGCGACGAGCCAGCCGCAGGCAGCGACGGCAGCTGCATAGAGAACCGCTCTGTTGCCCGCGAAGACGATCATGACGAAGGCGAACGCGAGCATCCCGGGCGGCCAGTAGCGGAGAAACGCGCACTCACCTACGAACCGCGCCTCCCTCACGACGTAGACGCTACCCATCGTCGACGGCGCCTTACACGCGCACGAGCCGGCGGGCAGCGGTGCCCGCCGGCTCGTCGCGTCGCGCTCAGATGCGCTTACCGACCGATGGTCGGGTCCGGTGACGGAGTGCTCGCCAGCACCTTGTCCTCGGACGGGTCGTCACCCTGGAGGATGAGCTCGCTGGTCGTGAAGTCGCCGTAGGCGAGCACGCCCATCTCCGGCCGGTCCACGCCCATGAGCTCGACCTCTTCGGTCGGACGGATGCCGCCCTTCATGATCGCGTTTTGGATCTTGAAGAAGGCGTAGGCGATACCGCCCATCACGAAGATGATCGTCAG
>JAPSGP010000338.1 GCA_031177445.1 Acidimicrobiia bacterium | reverse complement strand
TCGGCAAGATGCGCGACCCCGCCGAGCCGCTCCCCGAGGTCGGCCGCGAGCGATCGTACGTACGTGCCGCTGCTGCACTCCACGAGCACGGTGGCGCGAGGGTACGGACCGGGTTCGAACGCCTCGATCTCGAACCGATCGACGCGCACCCGCCGCGGAGCGCGCTCGACCTCGAGACCTTTGCGCGCGAGCTCGTGCAGTCGCCGCCCCTTCACCTTGACCGCCGACACCATCGGGGGCAGCTGCTCGATCTCGCCGAGAAAGGCGCGCGTGGCCCGCTCGACGTCGCCTCGCTCGATGGACATGGGCGCGCGGTCGACCACCTCGCCCGAGGCGTCGAGGGTGGTCGTCGAGACACCGAACACGATCGCACCCCGGTAGGACTTGCCGGAGTCCTGGACGAAGCGGAGCAGCCGGGTGGCCCGCCCGAGCCCGACGACGAGCACCCCGGTGGCATCGGGGTCGAGCGTCCCGGCGTGGCCGATGCGGCGCTGCCCGAACACCTTGCGGAGGCGGGCGACGACGTCGTGCGACGTCCAGCCCTCCTCCTTGTCGACGACGACAGCTCCGTGGACTGCCACCGTCAGGCGACGAGGGGAAGCGCTGCCTCGATGCGGGCGACGATCGCGTCGATTCCGTCGGCCGACGAGAACCCGGCCGCGAACCGGTGGCCGCCGCCGCCCTCCGTCTCTGCGATCTTGCGGACGTCGACGTCGCCGAGCGAGCGCAGGCTCACGCGCACCGTCCCGTCGGCCTCCTCCTTCAGCACGCACGTGACCTCGGCCTCGGCGGTGCGGCGGAGGATGTCGATCAAACCCTCGACCTCTTCGATCGCGACGTCGTGCTTGGACAGGTCGGCCTGGGTGACTGCGGTCCAGACGAACCGACGGCGCGAGATCAGCTGCGCATGCGCCAGGGCGTCGGACATCAGCTTGAGGTACGCGAACCGGTGCTCCTCGAACAGAGTGCGGCTCAGGCGCGACACCGGGACGTCGTGCTGCACGAGCTCGCGCGCCATGCCGAACACCGCCGGAGTGGTGGTGTCGTATTGGAAGCGCCCGGTGTCGCACACGAGCGCCGCGTAGAGGCAGACCGCGGCGTCGCGGTTGAGCGGGAGGCCGAGGGCGCGGATAAGGCGGTGGACGAGTGAACCGCTGGCCGCCGCCTCGGGGTCGATCAGGTTGATCGTGCCGTAGCGGTCGTTGGAGATGTGGTGGTCGATGACGACGAGCTCGTGCGCCGCCTTGGCCGCGGGCTCGAGGTCGCCGAGCCGCCCCAGCGACCCGCAGTCGAACGTGACCATGACCTCGGGCTCGGGCGGGAAGTCCTCGGGACGCGTCATCAAGCCGAGCCCGGGGAGCTCGCGGTAGTGAGGCGCGACGACGAACGGGTTGGGGAAGGACGCGAGCACGTTTCGCTGGTCCGCCAGAAGCACGTGATAGAGGCCGAGCATGGACCCGAGGGCGTCGCCGTCCGGGCTGACGTGGCACGCGAGCGCGACGCGAGACGCACGGTCGATGGCATCGACCGCCTGACGAACGGCCAGTTCGATCCCCGCTGCGCCGGCCGCGCTCATTCCTGCCGCTCTCCTTCTCCGCCTTCCTCACGGTGGAGGTCGCGAATGATCTGCTCCACACGCTGACCCGTGGCGACGGCGGGATCCTCGTGGAACGAGAGCCGGGGCAGATACTTCATGCGTACCTGCTGGCCGAGCACCGCCCGAAGATGCGAGCCCGCCGAACGCAGCGCCTTCGAGGTCGCCTCGTGCTGCTCGCTCGGGCCGAGCACCGAATAGTAGACCGTCGCCTGGCGCAGATCGGGCGTGACCTCGACTCCGGTCAGGGTCACGAACCCGAGCCTCGGGTCGGACAGACGCTCGAGCTCGTCGGCCAGCGTCTCCAGCACGACCTCGTTGATCCGCGCCGAGCGCGGATAGCGCCGCGGGGACGAGCTGCGCTTGGGCACGTCAGTCCTCGGGGTCGAGGTAGGCAGTCGAGACATCGATCAGTTCGACATCGGCCGCACCGGCGACGTAACGCTCGACCGAAGCCAGCAGCTCGTGGAGGCGGCCGTCGCTCTCGGCGACGACGGCGACCGCGATCGCTGCTCGTTGCCACTGGTTCTGGTGGTCGACCTCGGCGACCGAGAGCCGGTAGCGGTGGCGCAGGGTGTCGACGATCGGGCGGACGGCGGCGCGCTTGGCCTTCAGCGAGCGGCTTTCGGGGACGTGAAGGTCGAAGCAGATCGCGGCCGCGTGCACAGTTCCATTGTGCGTCCGGTCAGGGGTCGGGGACGAGTAGCCCTCTCACCTCTTGCACCGGATACTCGGTGCTGCCTCGCAGGACCGCTGTGCCCATTGGTGTGGCGCGGGCCGGCAGACCGGGGCCGGTCAGGACGAAGTCGGCGGTCCAGCGGGCGGTGACGACGATTTCGTATGTGCCTTTGGTCTCGTAGACGTGTACCGCCGCAGGATCGGCCTCCGAGCCGGCATGGTCGGCGGTCACGGTGGTGCCGTCGCCGAGATCGAACGTGACCTCGGACACACGCGCGGTTCCGGTGATCGTCCACGGGCCGATGCTGGTCGCGACCTGGAGCTCGCTCGGGCTCTCGTACCAGAGCCACGTGTCGAGGCCGGTGAGGCCGGGCGCCTTCGGATTGACGCCGACGCGGGGCGCGTCGATCTGGCGCAGCGCGGCGCGCCAGATGTCGCCGACGGCCGGGACCGGCGGCAGCGCCGGCGGCGCGCCGATGCTGCCGTCGGGGTTGAGCGGAACGCAGCGGGTCTCGATATTGACGACGGACCCGGCGAGGTCCTGGGTGACGAGCGAGTGGATCCAACCGGGCGCGCCGCCACCGGCGTCGCACGACGGCCCCCGCCCGGCGATCACACCCGCCGGGACCCACGTGTACTTGTACGGACTGGGCCCGTTGCCCGAACTGACGGCACCCGGGCTGCCGTTCTTTCCGGGCAAGTGAAACCAAACAGAGAAGTTGTCTTCGCCTACTCCACCACCCCCATGCGGCGTACCCTCATCCGCAAGCGCATGGGGCGCGCCGCATACAGCGACGATCGCTACAACAAGGGCCGTCAGGTACCTCAAAGGGTCACCGAACCGCCACCACTTGGCGACCAGCCAGCAATTCGCCACCGTCCTTCGGCGTCTATGGCCAGAAGTACATTCCAGATCTTCTCTTCGGGTACGCGCGGCTTGACGCCGACGTCGTCGCCGTCGGAATCAACGAGCCGCTCCACTCGCATCCAATCGGTGACACGGACTGCGACGATGTCAGGTCGGACATCAACAACCTCGACTACGCGGAGCTGGTAGTCCTCGTCGCCCCATCGATAGCTGTTGTCGACCAGGTACTGACTCGAACTGATCCTTGAGTCGTGGAGCTCCGTGCCCGGAACCCAGATCTCTGAAACGACAGCGGGATCCGGGTTCTCCGTGAGCCAGCGGACATTGGCGATCAGGGACTTCGTGATGGCCACGTAGTCGTCGCCGGTGTTCTCGAGCGGTGGCCTGGGAGTGCCGTGAAGGGAGCCGCCTGGGATCGGCTTGCTCAGGTCGATCGTCGGCGCCGGCGGGGTCGTGGGTACCGCCGGCGCCGTAGTCGCGACCGTGAGTCTCGGCTGGGGCTGCTCAGAGCCGCTCGAACATGCTGTGACCACGAGGGCCAGAGTTACGAAGAGCGATCGTGCGAGAGAATGCGAAGGCCTGCCTCTCATAGTAGCCGGACATTACCGCAGTGTCCCGTTTACGACAAGAGCGCCAGAGGTCGAGGGCCAAGGGGCGGCAGCTTTCGCCGCATGCGA
>JAPSGP010000621.1 GCA_031177445.1 Acidimicrobiia bacterium | reverse complement strand
GAGCCCCCGCGGCCGTCGCCATGACGTGACGATATAGCCCGCATGTAGTTCGCCCGCCGGCGGAAGTGGTCCTAACGCAGGGACAGAGTTGGGCCGGGATAGACCGACAGACGCGCGCGCTGCTGATACGTGAGGTGACTAGTCAATCCAGACTAGTCAGAGTCACGCCGGGGCGGCTGGAGGTTAGTTGATGGAGTCCATGGGACGGGTCCTGGACGAGGTGATCCACGAGCTGGAGCTCGAGCTGTCGGATGCCCGCGATCCGCTCCTCGCCTTGGCCAGTTGCGTCGGCACGGTGCTGCTCTATTGGGAGACCCTAGACGGCGACGGGCGCCGGGACCTTCTCAGCCGCGTCCAGGACACCGTTCACGATCTCGAGCAGCGCGCGCGTCTGTCGGTCTATCCCGGCCCAACTCTGTCCTTGCGTTAGGACCACTTCCGCCTGCGGGCGAACTACATGCGGGCTATATCGTCACGTCATGGCGACGGCCGCGGGGGCTCCCGACCTTCGTCCACTGCGTGTCGGCGAGATCCTCGACGTCGGCATCAAGGTCTATTCGCGTAACGCGAAGACACTCTTCTGGCTCGTAGCACTCGTGATCATCCCGGTCCAGGCGATCGGCGTACTGGTGATCCTCTCGACGATCCCCGATGCGCTCGCGACGGGCATGCAGAACCCGTTCCAGTTCGATCCCAACGCTCCGGCCCCCGTTTTCGACGGACGCGAGTTCGCGATCTACATCGCGGGGTCTCTCGTTGTAGCGCTACTCGGTTTCGTGAGCACGACCATCGCGACCGGTGCGTGCTTCAAGGCGGTCTCCGATGCGTACATGGGGCAGCGGCCAGAGTGGCGTCCATCGATGCGATTCGCATTCCAACATCTTCGCCCCCTGTTGTGGGTGGTGTTCCTCAGCGGGATCGCCACCGGCGTCGGCTTCGTGTTCTGCATCCTCCCAGGGGTGTGGCTGGCGATCGTCTGGTCGGTCGCGATCCCCGCTCTCCTCACCGAAGGCGTTAGGGGAACGAAGGCGCTCGGACGATCGTTCAATCTCGTTCAGGAACGGTTCTGGCCGGCAACGGGCGTTGTGGTCATCTCGTATTTCATCCGCATGATCCTGAACTCCGCGATCGGAGCTGGGATCATCGCCCTGACCTTCACCGACATCGGTGAGAACGTATTGCTCACGCAGGTCCTGAGCGGAGCGGCGGGAGCTCTCGCGGCGATCCTTGCGACCCCCTTCCAAGCGGCGGTGATCGCGGTCCTGTACTTCGATCTGCGCGTTCGTAAGGAAGGTTTTGACCTCCAGTTGCTCGCGCAACGGATGGGAACCCCGCAGCCGGAGAGTGCTCACGCCGCGTTGTTGCCTCCCCCGCTCCCGCAGCCACCCGTCTATTCCGGCGCGGCCGGGATGCCTCCGCCGCCGACCTATACACCGCCACCGACGAGCGGCCTCGCGATCACGAGCCTCATCAGCGGACTGTTCCTGTGCATCGGTTCCATCCCCGCA
>JAPSGP010000337.1 GCA_031177445.1 Acidimicrobiia bacterium | reverse complement strand
GGCTCGCGATCATGCGGCTCGTCGACGTCGAGATCGACGACCAGCCGGACCGCTGGATCGTCGCCGCGTGGTTCGGCGTCACCGCGCTCGGTGCCGTCCTCCTGGCCGCGTCCATCGTCGTGGCGCTTCGGCCACTGGTCTTCGTGGTCATCGCGTCGGCCCTTGTCGCGGCGTCACTCGTGCTCTCTGCGACACGCGCGGAATGGCGCCTGTTCGTGGGTGCCATGCGCGCCTGGCTCCTCCCGGCTGCAGCGCTCGTCTGCGCCCTCGCCGCGCTCTTCACCCGGCCCGTGTCCCTCTTCGACTCCGGCCTCTATCACCTCGGGATCGTCGAATGGCTCTCCCGTTACGGAAGCGTGACCGGGGCCGCGCTGATCCACAATCGCTTCGGATTCGGGTCGGAGTGGTTCGCCCTGGAAGCGCCGTTCAACGACGGTTTCCTCCACGGCCGGACCGGAGCGCTCCTCGGAGGCCTTGCTGTGCTCCTCGGCACCGCGCACCTGCTGGCGGCAGGAGCGCGGTGTGCGCGCGGCTTCGCTCGTCCGTCCGACGTGTTCCTGCTCGTCAGTCTGGTCGTCGTGGTCCTGTCGCTGTCGTCGGAAGTGATGCTCTCACCCTCGCCCGACGTCCCGACGGCCTTCCTCACGGTCGAGGCGGTGTGGCTCCTGGTCAAGGCCTTCGAGGTCGACAACGCAGCTGCACGCCAATGGTGCGTCACGGGCGCGGCCGTCTTCGCCGCCGCCGCATTGGGTACGAAGCTCAACGCCCTGCCGGTCGCGGTCGCGGTGTTCGTGCTCGCGTTGTTCCTGCGCTCCTCGTTGCGACGACTGACCGTCATCGCGTGCGTTGCCGTGATCCTCGTCGGCCCGACCTTGGCGTCGAACACGGTGACGTCCGGTTGCCCCCTGTTCCCCGCCGGAGCGTGCCTCGGCTCGCGTTCCACCGTCGCTGCCTCCGAACGCGACAAGGCCTTCGACTTCATCCGCGATCACGCGCGCGGGACCAGTGAGGCGCCGCCGGACGAGCGGCCCGCGGTCAGTTGGATCTGGCGGGATTGGTTGCCTGCCGGCGGCGCGATCCGACCGACGCTTACCTTCGTCGCGGTGGCTTTCGTGCTGATCAGCGCGGCGTGGCTTGCGTTCCGTCATTGGCGTCGCGCATCGCTCGAGACCCTGGCGTTCTTCTTGATGGTGGGGGCGGTCGTGGTGCTCTCGCGTCGGCTTCCCAACGTCCTGACGTCGGTCTCGGCACTTGCTGCTCTGGCTGCGCTCTGGAAGGCGCGGACCGCGGGCCCCCGCGTTGCGGCACTCGTCGCCCTCGTGGGCATAGGCACCGTGCTCATGACCGGCCCGGCACTTCGTTTCGCGCTCGGCTACGTGGGGATCGCGCTCGCCGCCGCCTCGGTCGTCGTGCACGAGCGCGTCACTCCCCGGACGGGCCCGGCTCGCACCTTCGACAGCAGGTATGTGCCCAGACTGGCACTCTGTGTCGGGGTGCTCGCAGCCGCGGTCGCGGTTGTGTACGTGCCGGGCTTCGGAAGCGGGCTGGTCCGGCAGCGCGAGGCGGGGCGTGTGCTGGTGCCGCCCGAGGTTCCGGAGGTGGTCGGGCGAGCCACCGTGAACGATGTCGTCTACACGGTCGCTCCGCTCGAGAGTCAACTCTGTTGGGCTTCCCGCGTGCCGTGCGCTCCGGAAGAGCTCCCCGACGACCGGCGCTTCCGCAATCCCGACTCCGGCATCGCGGGAGGGTTCGCGCGAGAACCATGAGCGCGAGCGGGATCGTGACGCACGTCGCGGACGCGTGGGCATGAGTGGGCCGCGCAGCCGCTACCTTTTGGCTCATGGCCCGGCACGTGCTGGCCGACCCGCAGCTGGAGAAGTTCCGTGAGCTGTGGGTCGACGAGCTCGGCGGGGCGGCGCTGTACCGGTCGCTCGCTGAGCACGCCGACGAGCACCGGCAGCCGATCTTCCTCGCGCTCGCCGAGGCCGAGGAGCGCCATGCCCAGCACTGGGCCCGGCTGCTCCGGGAGGCCGGCGTCGGCGACCTGAAACCCCCGCGGCTGGCGTTCCGGGTACGAGTGCTGCGCCGGCTGGCCAAGTACCTCGGCACCGAGGCGGTGCTGCCGATCGTGCTGCGCGCCGAGGCCGCCGACGCCGACAAGTACCGGGCGGTGGCGGAGGCGCCGGCGGCGATGGCCGCGCAGGAGGCCATGCACGGGAAGGTCGTCGCCGCGATGCGTGGCGGCGACACCGCCGGCGGCCGCATCGCGGCATCCGAGGGGCGTCATCGCGCCGGTATCGGCGGCGCTCTCCGGGCGATGGTGTTCGGCGTCAACGACGGGCTGGTCTCGAACTTCTCGCTCGTCATGGGTGTGGCCGGGGGCACGAGCGACGAGTCGATCGTGCTGCTCGCCGGTGTCGCCGGCCTCGTCGCCGGTGCGTTCTCGATGGCGTCGGGCGAGTGGGTGTCGGTTCGATCGCAGCGGGAGCTGTACGAGAACGAGCTCCGCGTCGAGGAGCAGGAGCTGGCGGCGTTCCCCGAAGAGGAGCGCGAGGAGCTCGAGCTCATCTACCAGGCGAAGGGCGTGCACCCGGCCGAGGCCAAGGCGCTCGTCGACAACATCATGGAGCGCCCCGACGTCGCGCTCGACACGCTCGCCCGCGAGGAGCTCGGCCTCGACCCCGGCCGCCTGGCATCGCCCTGGGTCGCAGCCGGATCCTCGTTCGTCGCGTTCGCGATGGGCGCGGTGCTCCCGGTCGTGCCGTTCATCTTCGGGGGCGGTACGACGGCGATCGCGGTGGCGGCGGTGCTGTCCGTCCTTGCCCTCTTCTTCGTCGGCGCGTCGATCTCGGTGTTCACCGGCCGCCATGCCGGACGCTCCGGCCTGCGGATGGCGGTCATCGGGATCGTGGTCGCTACCGCCACGTTCCTCGTCGGGGCCGCGGTCGGCGTCGGCGTGGCTTAGCCACGGCGGTGCGCAAAGGGTCAGGCGCCAACGCCGATCGTGCCCGACCTCCGAGTAGCATCGCTCCCTGAATGCCCCCTGAGCTCGAGCACCGCGAGCAAGAGTTTCGCGACTACCTCAGTATCCTCGGTCGCCGCTGGCTCACCATCGTGATCACGACGATCCTCGTCGTCGGCGCCGCGGTCGGCATCACCTACCTCGAGGATCCGGTCTACGAGGCGCACGCCGAGGTGCTGCTCCCGATCGGCGGCGAGGGCGACGCCGAACGCGCGGTCTCCACCGAGATTCGCGTGTTCAGCAGCGACGCCGTGCGCCAGGCGGTGGCCGAGAAGATGGGTTCGGTGCCGGCGGTGTCGGCCTCGCCGGTAGGGCTGACCGACACGATCATCGTGACGGCCCGGAGCGGGAAGGCGCAGGCGGCCGCCGAGGCGGCCAACATCTATTCGGAGACCTTCCTCGAAGTCCGGAAGCAGCAAGAGATCGACGCGCTCAACGCTTCGGCCGAAGAGCTCGACGCCAAAGTGAACGAGATCCAGGGCCAGATCGATCTCCTTCCGACGGACCCCGAGAACGGCACGCAAGAGGCGGCCGATCTCGACCGTCTCAGCGATCGGCGGGACTTCTACCGCGATCAGCTCGACGATGTTCGTTTCGAGCTCCAGCGAGCGCAGCGGACAGGCGCGGGCGAGATCGTGACTCGGGCGGCAGCGCCGGGATCCCCGGTCGAGCCGAAGCCGGAGCGGGCGGGCCTGATCGCGCTGGCGTTCGGCCTGTTGTTGGGTGTCGGCCTCGCGTTCCTGCGTGAGTACCTCGACGACACGATCAAGACCAAGGACGACCTGGAACGGGCGTCCGGCGGGGTCACCG
>JAPSGP010000336.1 GCA_031177445.1 Acidimicrobiia bacterium | reverse complement strand
CCGCTCACCGTGTGCCCCCTCTCCAACGTCAAGTTGCGGGTGTTCGACGATCTGCGCCACCACAACTTCCGTTCGCTGCTGGAGCGCGGGTTGCTGGTCACGATCAACTCCGATGATCCCGCCTATTTCGGCGGGTACGTCGGCGACAACTACGTCGCCACTGCGGAGGCGCTGCAGATGAGCCCTGACCAGATGTTCGACGTGGCCCGGCACTCGTTCCGGGCATCGTTCCTCGACGAGGGCGACACGCGCCGCCACCTCGCCGCCATCGACGCGTTCGCGGACGCGCAGACCTGATGCGAGCGGCTCGGAGGGCTCTGCTGCTGGTGCTCGCATCGCGGTGTCGCACCCGTGGGCGGCGCCGGGTCCGGCCGGGGCCATAGGAGCCGCGCAGCGGCTGCGGGGCGTGATCACGATCGAGTTCCCCTCGTTCGACCCGACCGGTGACCGCTGCAAGGCCGACCGCTTCGGCAGCGTCAGCAAGCTCAAGCGCGGCAACCGGGTGCTCGTCTATCGCGGGGTGACCGAGGAGCCGGGACGCAGCTCCATCGACATCAGCGACAAGCCGATCGCGCGCGGCAAGGTCCGCACGGGCAAAGTCAATGACACGACCGACAACTGTGACGTTGCCTTCACGGTTCCCGACGCGCCGGTGTTGCCGGACGACGAGTTCTATGTCGTCGAAGTGCGCGGCATCGCGACGACACAGACGATCTCCGCTTCCACGGCCGACGACGGCGACCTCGGATCCATTCCGGCATCGATCTGAACTCTCCTTTGTCGGCGGCGGTCCGCGGCGACGGCGGCTTCGCCGACCGTCGCCGCAGGAGCCGGAGCCTGCGACGGCGACCCGGAGAGGTACGAGCCGCCGCCTTCCTCCCGATGTCGGCTCGCTCGCGCTCGCCGAGGTCGCAGCTAACGTGCCCGCTCGTGGTGGAGCTGAGGCTCGAGGGCCGGGTCGCGGTGGTGACGGGCGGCGGTGGGGGCATCGGCGGTGCCATCTCGGAGACCCTCGCCACTGCTGGCGCGCACGTCGTCGTCGCAGAGATCGACGAGCAGCGCGCGACCGAGCGGGTGGACGCGATCGCGCAGTCGGGCGGGAGCGCGCAGGCTGTGGTCATCGACGTACGCGAGCCCGATCAGGTCGCGAGGATGGCGAGTGTCGCGCTGGAGGTGTCGGGGCAGGTCGACGTCTTGGTCAACAACGTCGGCCACTACCTGCGGCCGACGCCGTTCCTCGAAAGCGACGAGCGGCACTGGGAAGCCCTGCACAACGTGAACCTCGTCCACGTGCTCCGGTGCACGCGCGCCCTCGCTCCCTCGATGGTCGAGCGCGGCCACGGATCGGTGATCAACGTGGCCTCGGTCGAAGGGTTGCGCGGGTACCCGCCGGATCCCGTCTACGGCGCGTACAAGGCCGCGGTGATCCACTACACGCGCTGTCTCGCGCTCGAGCTCGGATCACGGGGTGTGCGCGTGAACGCCATCGCACCGGACGTGACCCAGAGCATCCAAGTCGACTACGACGCGCTCGTCCCTGAGGACTTGCGCGACCGCTGGCCAATCTGGGTGCCGGTGGCTCGTATGGGCGTGCCGGCCGACAATGCCGACGTGGTGCTGTTCCTGGCGTCGGACCTCTCGCGCTTCGTGACCGGCCACGTCATCCCGACCGACGGGGGCACGGTCGTCGCCGGCGGATGGTTCCGCACGGTGCAGCGGGGGCGCTGGACCAACCGGCCGCGCGACCCCTGACGCCTGGATGCGCAACGATCAGCCGAGCTGATCCCTGCCGCTCCCGTCGACGAAGAACTCCCGGAACAACCGGCCGAGCTCGGAGGTCATGTCACGGCGCCCGAGCTGGCTGAGCATGTAGCCGATGGCGATGCACCGGATCTGCATGAAGGCAACCACCCATTCCCGAGTCATCCCGGCCTCGGTCTGCGCGTTCGCCAACATCTGCTGGTCGTCGAAGATGACCGCGGCTTCGTCGCCCTCCTCGAGCGCGAGTCGCGTGGCGGTCGCCGCCGTGTACGCCTCCGCGAGAACGCGTCCTCGCTTCGTCGAGCCGTCCGACTCCTGCGCTTGCCGTGCGACGTCGGGGAACCGTTCGAGCCACGAGTCCAACGCGCGCTCGGCGACCTTGAACGCGGTGGTGTCGCGGGCCCCGACTCCCGGGATCACCGAGGCGACGTCGACCTTGCCGGCGTCGGCCTCCACGACGCCGACCTCTGCCGCCGCCGCTTCATCCGTGACGCCCTCCTCCAGTGCGGCGTCTTCCGTGGCGGCGTCGCCCGCCCACGAGAAGTCGACGGTCGACTGTTCCCACTCGGGCCACGCCGGTTCGGCGGCGGGAGGATCGGGTTCCGGCCACGCCGGCTGCGTGAGCGGGATCGCCGGGGCCGAGTCGTCGACCGGGGGAGCGGTGGTCTCGGGAACCAGCTCCGCCCGCACGAGCGCGTAGCCGGACGCCTCCAGCGCTCGCGCGATCACGGCTTCTTCGCCGGTCTCGTGCAACTCGAAGTCGGCGTCGACGAACGCGCGCCGCACGTTCGCCTCGCCCACTTTGGCGACCACCTGATCGCGGATCGACCGAGCCCTGACGATCTGGTCGTCGTGGGACCCTCCTTCGCTTGCCGCCAGCTCCAGCTCGTAGTCGAGCAGCAGCAACGGCACGAGCTCGTCCCAATCGACCGAACGCTCGTGTCGTCTGCGTCGCTGGTTGTCGAGAAAACCCATATCGCCTTCCGGTGTGGTCCTGCAGTTTCGCGCTGTCGCTCGGCGCGCTGGCGCGCGCCTACCGCCTACGACGAACGCGTCGGATGACCAGCCGTGTCCCGCGACGAGCCGTATGTGCCAGCTGAGTAGGAAGGCCGCGACCCCACCCGTCGCGCCCGGCGAGCTGCGTGGCCACCCCGTCGCGCTCGACCGCGACGACGCGTCCGATGAGTCGCGGGGGCGGCACGAGCGCGTCGGCCCGGCGCTCGGCGTCGCCCTGGAACAGGTACCCGGACTTCCGCCGACCGCGGCACCGGTGCACCAGGACCGCGCCGGTCTGATGGCAATAGGCCCACACCTCGCCCCAGCGGGCGCGGTCCGCCGGCGCGACCAGCACACGATCGGCGCGCTCGATCAGCGGGCGCATCGAACCGCCGAGCACGGTGATCCCGAGCGGACCCGGCTCGCGCGTGGCCCGTCGGAGCAGGCGGGCGATCTCGTCGGGCGAGAACTCGTCATCGGCTCCCGAGCTCGGGCTCGAGCGCGCGACGACGAGCCCTTTGGCGGCGAGCGCCGCCAGGACCCGTTCGGTGCCGTGCTCGACGTCGTCGTCCTCGCGTGCGTCCGCGCGGGCAGGAGTGGCCATGGGCCCACGCTGCTCTCGGGTCGGCGGCTCGGAGGTCTGGTCGAGGGATTCCCACACGCGCCGCCCGATCGGGGTCAGCTCGACGATCTCGACCCCCCTCGGATCGACGAGCGTCGCACGGCCGTCGACGACATCGAGCCCGATCCGGGGCGCGCGGGCATAGCGCATCGGCGGCACGATAGCGACGGCGGGCCCTGCCGCCGCATCCGTACGGGGGGCCGCCCGTGAGTGCTGAACTACTGGCGTGAATCGCCGAAGCCTCGCCGCGCTGGGCAGCGCCTTCGTGCTGGCACTGGGGGCAGCCGCCTGCGGTGGGTCGGACGGGTCGACCGCTCGGGCGAATCACAGCACCCACCGCACCCATCCCACCCACGCAACCGTTCTCCCGACGACCGCCGCGCCGGTCGAGCCGCCGGCGACGGAGCCGCCGGCGCCGGCGCCGGCAGCTTCGGCACCCGCTCCACCGCCGCCGGTGCCGGCGGG
>JAPSGP010000620.1 GCA_031177445.1 Acidimicrobiia bacterium | reverse complement strand
GCCCGCTGCGTCTCGGCGAGTCGCTCCGCCACCGTTCGCGCGAGCCATCGGTGCACCGCCACAGCCAGCTCGGGCTCCACGGCCTCCATCCGGTCGATCGCGGCCGTGCTCAAGCGCAGGATGTCGACCGGCGTCTCGGCGACCACGTCGGCCGTGCGCGGGGTCCCCGTGTACATCGCCACCTCGCCCACCACCACCCCGGGGCGGATCGTCCGCAGACGCAACCGCGTGCCGGCGGTCGTCACCGTCTCCACCCGCAGCCGCCCCGACGCCAGGATGAACACGTCCTGCGGCGGCTCGTCCTGGCGGATCAGCACGGTGCCCTCGGGCAGCGACTCGCGCTCGAGGTAGGGCAACAGGCCGGGCGGCATCTCGGCGGGCGCCTCGCCCGGCGCCGCCCCCAGAGGCCGCTCGAGCGGCGTCTCTTCGAGCAGCACGTCCTCGCACCGCTGCAGGCCGCGATCCAGATCGGGCACGAAGGCGACGATCCCCTCGGAGGAGGTGACCCCGCCGCGCGCCAGCTGCTCGCGCACCGGATCGGATGCGCCCGCGAGCACGAGCTCGAACCCGGTCGCCTCGGCCAGGTGCGCGATCTTGACGAACGAGACGACCGCCGAGGAGTCCACGCCGCTCACCCGCCGCAGGTCCATCACCAGGAACCGCAGCGGTGCGGTCTCCACGCGCTTTCGGATCCGCTCGAGCAGGCCGTTGGCCGATCCGAAGAACACGAACCCGTTCAGGCGCAGGACCTGGACCCGCGCACCCATCGCGCGCAGCGCCTCGCGCTCGGCGGGTGAGCGGTCGACGTTCGAGCGATAGGTGTCCCCGAACGTGACCTCGCGCACCAGCTCGATCCGCCCGTAGTTGACCGCGAACAACACGACGGCCATCACCAGGCCGAGCACCACGCCGGGCAGGAACCCCTTCGCGATGATCCCGGCCAAGATCACGAGGACGATGACGTACTCGACCCTCGGCAGGACCCTCCGCTTGTCCCAGACCCACTCGACGATGAAGGCCAGGCCGAGGAACACCAGCACACCGCCGACGAGCATGCGTGGGATCAACTCGATCACGGAGGCGCCGACCACGACGGCGGCGAGCGGGACCAGGGCGGCGACGAGCCCGGCGGCGCGTGCGTCGACGCTCATGCGTTCGGCGAGCGCGGTCAAGCTGAGCGCGTGGTATCCGGGAATGCCACCGAGCGCGCCGGAGACGACGTTGAGGACGCCGGCATCGCGCAGCTCCCGGTTCGTGTCGAGGTCCCGGTCCAGAACGATCTCGCTCGCGTTGACGTTGTACGAGACCCCGATCACGGTGATGAACACCGTGGTGACGATGCCGGCGGCCTGTCCGAGCAGCGCTGCCGGATCCGCGCCGGTGATCGCGCGCGCCGCCCACGGCTGCCACACGGGAGCCTCGTCGAACGGCCCCAGGACCAGCCAGCCGAACGAGCGTGCCTCGTCGATCGATGATCCCGTGACCATCATCCCGATCGCGAACGCCACGAGCCCG
>JAPSGP010000009.1 GCA_031177445.1 Acidimicrobiia bacterium | reverse complement strand
CCACGGTGCCGTACGAGTACGAAACCGTGGTCATCGAATCACTTGGGAGAGCGCTCATGTTGGATCTGTCGCTCGGCGCAGCCGCCTATGTGGACGAGGCTCGCCGCCAGTTTGACCTGCCGGATTCCGCTGGCCTTCGTATATGGATCGAAGAGGCGGACGACACGGACTCACCGTTTCATGTCGCGTTCGCGAGCGCTCCGCACGCCAGCGACGATGTGGTCGAGAAGTGGGGCGCGCGAGTGTTCGTCTCGTCCGAGGTCAGTCACGTGCTCGACGAGCAGCTGCTCGACCTCGACGACGATTCAGAGCCACCCCACCTCGTGCTTCGGTCCCAGCACGAGGGCGCAGCATGAAGTCCGGCGTCTTTCGTCCAGATCAGCTACCGGATGTGAAGGCACGGCTCGAGGCGGAACGTGTCACCCTCCGAGCGCGGCTCGCGGACGCATGTGAGGATCGCGAAACCGTCGACGCTGCTGCGATCGTCACCCGGCTCGACGCAGGCCTCGCGGCTGTCGAGTCGGCGCTGGCGAGCATCGACGAAGGCACCTACGGCATCTGTGCCGACTGCCGACGTGCGATACCGCAGAATCGTCTGATCGCGGTCCCTCAAGCCACACGATGCCTCTCATGCCAGTCCCGCTCCGAGCGAGCAGGGACAGCCTGACCCCGCCACAAAGGACGGTCAATCGTCGGGAATCGTCAATACCTCCGCGCCACGGCAGGAGATCGCGCTGGCGATGCGCGGTTACGGCTTCGAGCCGCTGGATACCTGGCCATGGTGACAGTGATTGTCGGTCTGGGCGTCGCGGTTGCGGTCGTGCTGATGGTCACCACCGTTGTCACGCTCGTCACGTGACGCGACCTGACCCGGCGCCCGTGCTGACGAGGGCAACGCGCGAGTTCCTCGGAAGCGGATCATTGCGTCAGTCGGAATCGAACTGAACAACGAAAGGAGGAAGCATGGCCATCGGGTTGAACGCGACCAGGAAGATCGGACCGTGGGGCACAGCGGCTCGCGCCGCCGGCGGCGCGGCCATGCTCGGCGGTGCTGCGGTCATCGGGATCGGCGTGCTCGATGCTCTGATGGGGCTCCTGGTCTTCCCGCTGGCAGTCATCGCCGCGCTGGTGATTCGCGGCAGGGAGGCATCTCCGCTCCGCCTCACGGGTTCCGTGAGTTGTTGCCTCAACCTCGTCGTAGGAGCGGCCGCGCTCGTCCTCGTGCCGGTAGCGGCGCTGCTCTTCTACGGCACTTCGCTGCTCGTGGCGGCGGCTGCGGGTGATGGCGGTTGCGAGGTGTTTGCTCTGTCGAACGTGCTCCGGGCCCGCGACGACGAGATCGCTTGCGCGGTCATGACGCCGATCGACGCGGCCGAGAGGCGCGCGCGAAGGCTGAAGCACTGAGCTGCTCTCGAAGTCCGAGGTCTCGAGACGTTCGCTTCGAAAGGACCGCACCGAGGAGGGGTGAGCGACAGATGAGCTGCCAGCTCGCCGCTGCCCCTACGAGACGGAGCCCGCGTTCTCCCGAACGGCACGGCGACGGCGTCCGGGCGGAATGGACGCCTCACTCGCCGCGGTGCCGTGCTCATGCCATCGCGCTCCTCGGTGCGGTGCCAGGATCATCGACAGTCAACGTGACGGATCCGCTTGGAGGAGGTTGCGCTTCATTGACAATCTCAGACGACGACCGTCATGGTCTGCTCGTCGCGTCGATCAGCCGCCCGTAGCAGCGCTCGTCCTTGGGCCGTCCGTCCACGCCGATACCGATCGCGATCGAGATGACCTCTTCGATCATCCCCCGCCCTCGTCGCTCGTCGACGCATCTACGATCCAAGGTGAGCACCGTGTCAGGAACGCCCTCGCCGCTCAGGTCGACGTATCGAACCTGGCGACCGAGCTCGATGGGCTCCTCCCGCGCCGCGTCGCGAAGCGCCTCGATGCGTGTTAGTGCTTCCGGTGGCGAGGTCGTTCGCATGACGGATCATCCCCTTCGACTCGCTCCCTGTGATGATCACCAATACACACGGCAAGGTCGTGACGAGAATGTTGTGATCGGATGCCGATCAAGCGGCTCTGCGTACCCTGAGCGACTACTGGGGATAGTCGTCGCGATCGACCGGGTTCCGGGTGAGCGAGCCGTCGGCCCGCGGCACCTCGACCGGCCGGCCCTCGATCTCGAACCGCACGCGTTCGACCGGCGCGCGCTGGGTCATCGTGTAGACGATCTGTGCGAGCCCGAGAGTGCGGTCTTCCGAGCTCAGCGCCTCTTCGAAGGTGCCCCCGAGATCGATAGTCGCCACCTCACCCTCCACCACGACGGTTCGGATATCGAGGTCGGGCGGGATCAGGCTACGAAGTCCGATCTCGGCTTCGGCTTCCGTCGGCCCTTCGAGCAACGCCCGCAGTACGGCCCGCAGTGATGGAGACCGAGGTTCCGCTCGCTCGGCTTCGACCAATCCGCTCTCGCCGACGAGGTAGACGACGAAGGCTTCGATCTCCGGGAGGCTCGTCGCGGGCAGCAATCCTCGCTGCTGGTCGAGCAGCTCGAACGGGACGGTCGCTCGTTCGATCTCCTGCGGCTGCGACTGTGGAGAGACGCCTCCGCATGCCACGACGCCCAGCGCGAGCGACGCGAGGACAGCTCCTCGGCGCACGATGACGAAGCACCTCACGGGAGCCGCCTCGCGAACTCGACGACGAACCGTGCCCCTCCACCTTCGGGCTCGTCTTCCACCCAGACCGCCCCGCCGAGCACTCGAACATGCTCGGCGACAAGGGCCAGCCCGAGCCCGGTGCCGTCGGCGCTCCCGCGCTGGCCGGCGGCGGCGCCGCGAAAGAAGCGCTCGAAGACGCGGCCGCGCTCACCCTCCGGGATGCCCCGGCCGCGATCGTCGACTTCGAAGCGTACGAGCCCGTCGTGCTGCTGCAACCCGATCCGCCGCAGGCCGCGACCGTGCGTTCGTGCGTTCTCGATCAGGTTGATCAGGATGCGATCGAGCCGGCGCTTGTCGGCGAGAACCGGCGTCTCCGCCAGCGCGGGATCGATCTCGACGACGAACGACGGGCCTTGCTCGGTCGCAACAGCGTGCAGCACGAGCTCGCCCAAGCGCACCGGCTCGAGCTCGATGCCCTCGACAGCGGCATCCCCCCGCGCGAGCTCCAGCAATTCGCTCACCAACCGCTCGAACCGTTGGATCTCGTCGACGATCAGGTCGAGGGGCTGTCGTACACGCTCGGGCAGCTCGTCCCGCCTTGCCTGCAGGACATCGGAGGCGGCCGTGAGTGTCGT
Source organism: Acidimicrobiia bacterium (assembly GCA_031177445.1). GTDB lineage: Bacteria > Actinomycetota > Acidimicrobiia > IMCC26256 > JACDBD01 > JAPSGP01. Next base: position 17,879 of record JAPSGP010000009.1, on the reverse strand, counting down.
GAGTGGCGAGCGGAGCTCGTGGCTCACGTCGGAGGCAAACCTGGCATCGCGTTCGATCCGCGCTTGCAGCGCTGTGACCATCTGGTTGAAGGAATCAGTGAGGGGCGCGAGGTCGGGATCGCGGCCGGTGTCGAGCCGGCGCGACAGCTCACCTCCGGCGATGTCGCGTGCGGCCGCGCTCACTTGCCTCAGCGGTCGCACCACCCGCCGCCCGGCCCAGACGCCGAGCAATCCGGCGCCGACGGTCGTCGCAGCGGCGGCGGCGAGCAGCGAGTTTCGGATGATCCCGAGCGTTCGATCGAGCTCGTCGAGAGAGAAAGCCTCGAAGTAGTCGGTCCCCACCTCCGCGATCGGCAGCCCCACCGCGAGGTAGGGCTCACCCGAGATCTCGATCCGCTGGTGCACGGGATCACCGGCGAGCACCGCCCGGCGGAGCTCTTGGGGCAGGCTGTTGCGCCCTACCGCGACCGCTGTCCCGAACCACTCACCATCTCGATGGACGACGACACTCGAGCTGGCCGACACCTCGAGTGAAGTCAGCGCCGACGTGACCTCCACGCCGGGCGCCCGCAGGCGGTCGCGCAAGAGACGAGCGTCCAGGTACGTCTGGCGGATCACCGACTGTTCTCGCTGGCGCGTGAGGTAGCGATTTGCAAGCCCATAGGTGACGCCGGCGAGCACCGCTGAGAGGATGAGGCCGCCGAGTGCGAACGTCGCGACGATGCGAAAACGGAGACCTCGCGCAGCCCGCGGCGCAGGCGACTGCGCGTCGCTCAGCTCCGCGGTCACGATCGTTGTAGCCGGTATCCCAAGCCGCGCACGGTAGCGATGATCCCCGGCTCCGAGGGATCGTCCTCGACCTTCGTTCGGAGCCGCCGAATGTGTGCGTCCACCAGTCGACCGTCGCCGAGATAGTCGTAGCCCCAGACGCGCTCGAGGAGCTGTTCTCGGCTGAGGACGAGCCCGCGATTGTGGGCAAGCTCGCACAGGAGCCGGAACTCGGTCTTCGTGAGCGCGACCTCTTCGCCGGCACGACGAACGATCCCGGCGTCTGGAAGGATCTCGAGGTCCCCGATCACGTAGCGCTCTGGCTCTCCACTGGAGGCATGAACACGGCGCTGCAGGGCGCGCAACCGTGCGGCGAGCTCCTTGACGACGAAGGGCTTGGTGACGTAGTCGTCGGCGCCGGCCTCCAGGCCCGCGACGACGTCGTGAGAGTCGCTTCGTGCCGTGACCATCACGATGGGTACATCACTTGAATGGCGGAGGGTGCGGCAGACCTCGAGACCGCTCGTTCCTGGGAGGAGCACGTCGAGCAGCACGAGGTCGGGTTTGTGGGCGGCGAACGACTCCAGCGCCTCCTCGCCGGTCTCGACGGCACGGACCTCGTAGCCCTCGTCGTCGAGCGCCATCCGGAGGGCCGATCGAATGCGAGCATCGTCCTCAACCAAGAGGATCGCCGGGCGCACAGCCACAATCATGCCCGGCCCCGCGAACGCCATCCCTCGGGTCGCCCGACCCGTCAACCGGCAGGTAGTTCCGAATGCTCTTGGTCGGCGCCGAACCGGAACTGCACGTCGGTGGCCTCTTCCTCCCCCAAGCGCACACACTCGGCCAGCGCCGTCAACCCTCCGCTCGTCATCCGAGTCAACCTCCGGAGGTCGAGCTCGACCTGCTCGGCGCGGCGAGAGGTCGCCGCCGCCCGTACCGCGTCCTGCAGCAGTTGACCGCCCTCGCCATCCAGGGTCCCGCTTGCCGCGATGACGACGATCCGGCCCTCCATGCGAACTTCAAGGCGAGCATGCTGGGACGGCTCGTAGTGGGCCGCCACCTGCGAGCTCGGGTTCGCCTCTGATCTGCGCACCACAGAGACCCTCGTCAGGTGGCGTTGCGGGAACATGACGAACGCGCACGCGTCCAGTAACGATCCGATTTGGTTCCCGTTGAGAACGAGATCGCAACCGCTTTGCGCGCGAATCGCAACGGTCGCGCGAGAGATTCGCCCGAACTCGTTTCCACTGGAGCGATGATGCGAGACCAATTCTTCGCCGACTCCGGGACAGTCGACCGCAACGGCGTCAGGGTCCACTATGAAGTGCACGGGGCCGGCGATGTCACGATCCTCCTTCCCCCGGCGTGGGCGATCGTCGACGGTCGCCTCTGGCACATCCAAGTGGAAACCCTCTCCGATCGCTACCGCACGGTCACGTTCGACCCGCGCGGCAATGGCCGTTCCGACCGTCCGACCGACCCCGCCGCGTACACAACCTCCGAGCTCGTGCAAGACGTCGTCTCGGTGCTCGACGCGGTCGGTGCCGATACCACTGTTATCGTCGGCAACTCCTTCGGATGCGTCCTCGCGTATCTCACTGCTGCGCTCCATCCTGAACGCGTGAGTGGGATGATCCTGATCAACGGGTGCAGCCTCGTCCTCGACGGACGCGATAACGATCCGATTCAGCGGGCCCTTGCTACGTTCGACAATCCACCAGCCGGCCACGACAGTTGGGCGTTACTCAACGCTTACTGGCTCGAGCACGACTACGAGCGCTTCGTGAGGTTCTTCATTCGCCGCGCCTTTCCCGAACCAGGTGCCGGTCCATTCATCGACGATGCCGTTCAATCGGCCCTGCAGACGACCGGCGAGGTGCTTGCCGCTGCGGTACGTGCCCGGGGCAACCAACCGGTGGCGGAGACGGCCAGGGTGCTCCGATCGATGGCGGAGCAGATCACTGCGCCGGCGCTGGTGCTACACGGCGAGCTCGACCGCATATCGCCGCTCCATCGTGACCACGCGATCGCACAGACACTCCACGCGCCCCTCGCGATAGTCGAGGGGGCTGGTCACTGCCCGCAGGCGACCCGTCATGATCGAGTCAATGCTGCGATCGACTGGTTCGTGGCGACACGGCTCGCCGATTCCATCGTCTGAACAAATGATCGCCGCTGCGACCGCGGGCTGAGAGAGGAGCCGGGCGGCGATGGGGATTCAGCCTGAGCTGACATGCCCTCAACGATGACCCGGATCGGCGTGTTCGTCGGTGTCGTCACCGCAGGTGTCGGCGCGCTCCCGGTCGATCCGCACGGCTCCGACCGCTCGAGTGGCGTTGTCCTCAAGCGCGACGGCGTCTCCGAGGGCTTCACGTTGATCGCGCCCAGCGAGTCGGCGACGACGTATCTGGTCGGACTCGACGGGGAGGTCTTGCACCGGTGGGAGGCGAACGCGAAGCCAGGGCTTCAGGTCGAGCTGCTCGACGATGGTCGGCTCGCTCGCCCGGCCAAAGTCGATCGCAGGACACGCTTCTCCGAGGGCAACGGCTGGGGTGGAGCTATCGAGCTGCTCGAGTGGGACAGCGAAGTTGCGTGGCGGTATCGATACGCGAACAATCAGCATCTCCAGCACCATGACGTCGAGGTGCTGCCCAACGGCAACGTGCTCCTGCTGGCGTGGGAGCACGTCGGCAAAAAGAAGGCGCTCGCTGCCGGCCGCGATCCGAAGCTGCTCCGCGACGGCGAACTGTGGCCCGAGCACCTCGTGGAGGTTGATCCAGACTCAGACGCCATCGTGTGGGAATGGCACGCGTGGGACCACCTAGTCCAGGATCGAGATCCGAAGAAGCCGAACTTCGCCGATCCCGCAAGCCAACCGAGCCGCATCGATCTCAACTACGTGACTGATGGCGGGGCCGCCGACTGGATGCACGCGAACTCCGTCGCCTACAGCCCGGAACTCGATCAAATCGTGCTCAGCATCCGGTCGTTCCACGAGATCTGGATCATCGACCACTCGATCTCCACAGAGGAGGCTCGAGGACCGGCCGGCGACTTGCTCTTCCGATGGGGGAACGCCGCCGCCTACGGGAAGGGTGACGCTGCTCCTCGGATGCTGTTCGGCCAGCACGATGCGGAGTGGATCGAGCCGGATCTCGACGGTGCCGGTCGTATCAGCATCTTCAACAACGGAACGCTCTATCGCCCGTACTCGACGATCGACGAGCTCGAGCCGGCGCGTGACGGACAGAGCTACGTCCTCGACGAGCGCGGCGTTTTCGGCGCCCAGGTCCCTCGCGTCGTATGGCCGAGCGAGCCGGATCCCGACTTCTTTGCCCACCACACGTCGGGCGCGCAGCGGCTCTCGAACGGCAACACGCTCGTCGCCGACGGCCCCCACGGCGTCGTCTTCGAGGTGACGCCCGCTGGCAAGAAGGTCTGGGAATTCGTCAATCCGTTCTTCGACGAGTCTGCGACGGTTGTCGAGCTCAGCGAGGACGAGGTGTTCAAGAAGCGTCGGATCTTCCGGGCGGAGCGCTACGCGCCGGGCGACCCTGCGATTGCCCAGCTGGCGGGCTGACCGTCAACGCAGGACGGAGCCTGCATGGGTTCACCCGGCCGCCGCAGGAGGAGTGAGCGGCCGGGTGACCCACGAACCGGGCGGTCCTAGGAGCCGCCTACAGATACGCCCACAGGCACGAGCTCGTCTTCGGCTTCGAGGACGAAGTCGGCCGTGTAGATCTCGGGGTTGTAGCCCCGCGATCCGTGCTCGATGCGGTCGAGCCCCTCGTGCTCCTCGTCCTCGCTCACCCGCAGACCGATGGTCCTCTTGATGACGAAGAACAAGATGCCCGAGGTCACCGCGACCCACGCGACCACCGACACGACCAGCACGATCTGACTGATGAGCTGGTCGGCACCGCCGCCGTAGAACACACCGGCGTCATCCGCGTTCCCCGCGGCCAGGAACCCGACAAGCAGCGTGCCCAGGATGCCGCACGTCCCGTGGACGGAGATGGCGCCCACCGGGTCATCGACCTTGACCCGGTCGAAGAACCACACGCTGCCCACGACGGCGCACCCACAGATTGCGCCGATGATGAGCGCCCCGATGGTGCTGACCGCGAAGCAGCCGGCCGTGATGCCGACCAGCCCGGCGAGGGCGCCGTTCGCAGCCATGCCCACATCGGCCTTGCCGTGGGTGGTCCACCAGGCGACGAGCATGGCCATGACGGCTCCGGCCCCGGCTGCGAGCGTGGTCGTCGTGGCGATGGCACCGAGGGCGGGCCCGTCCGCCGCCAGGTAGCTCCCCGGGTTGAACCCGTACCACCCGACCAGAAGGATGAACGTTCCGAGGACGGCAAAGGGGATCGAATGCCCCTGGATCGTGCGCGGCCGCCCGTCGGGCCCGAACTTCCCGATTCGAGGTCCGAGCGCGATCGCACCCATGAGCGCGGCGACACCGCCCGTCGCATGCACGATCGTCGAACCTGCGAAGTCGATGGGCACGGTGCCGCGCTGGGCCAACCAGCCACCACCCCACAGCCAGTGCACCACGACGGGGTAGATGAACCCGGTTATCAGGAGGCTGTACACGAAGTACGACTTGAACTTCGTGCGCTCGGCCATCGCTCCCGACACGATCGTCGCCGCCGTTGCGGCAAAGGCGAGTTGGAAGACGAAGAACACGAACACGTCTACGGTCAAACCGCTCGTGTAGTCGGCTGCCCCAGAGCCCAGGAAGAACCCCTTGTACCCGAGGAAGTCGTTTCCGGTGCCAAACGCGATTGCATAGCCGACAGCGAAGAACGCTAAGACCCCGGCCATGAAGTCCATGAGGTTCTTCATCATGATGTTGGCGACGCTCTTCGCTCTCGTGAAGCCGGCTTCCAGCAGCGCGAAGCCGGCCTGCATGAAGATCACGAGGACCGCCGCGATCAGGACGAACGTGTTGTCGAGGCTCGCCTGCACCGCCTCGGCTGTGATGTCCTGCGCCGACACCGGCGCCGCCCAGAGGACCACTGCGCCACCCGAGAGCGCACCTACGAGTGCGGCTCGTCGTTTCACCTGGCTTCTCCTTCCGATTCTCCGGCGCAAGCCGGAATCAGTGCGAGCACGCGCCGATCCAACGCGGGATGCACATGAGGTCGGCGCGTCGAATGGCCTGCCGCGGTGCAGGCTCTCAGGGATGCCGGGTCACTCGCTGCGAGGCGTCCGATCCTCGGATCCATGCCAAGTGACTGCACCAAGTCGATCGGCCTCCCGCGTCTCCGACAAGATTTCCGTCGCAGCTTCGCGACGGGCCGACCAGACTTCCCGGCTCACCTGAGGAGCACGGTACGGACGCGTCGTGTCCGGATCATTGAGGCCACGTGAACCAACCGGTTCCACTGGCTGACGAAGATGTGACAGCGCGACGCGAGAACCCGGCGAGGCGCCTTCAGCAAGGTTGGTCCGCGTCGCCTCCGCCCGCCGCGATCTCGGCGATCCGTGATGCAACTGCGAGCGCGTCGATCACGTCCGTCCGCTCGGCGGGAACCACCACGTGCCGTCCGCGATTGTTGATCAGCGCTCGGAGTTCTCGAGCGAGCGAGGCGGCTAGCTTCCCATCGCGCTCGAGTGCGTCGATGAGGTCGTTTGCGTCGGATACGACTCGGGAGTCGCTGGCGAGATCAGTGGAGCGGCAAGCGACAGCCCGCACCGAGATGGCCGCGCTCAGCGCAGCATTGGCGCAAGCCGCATCGAACGCTTTGGCTTCGAATGCGCTTTGGGCCGCGGTCAAGTATCGGTGAGCTTCCATGCGGGCTCGATCGTGCAGACTTGCAGCAGCCTGATCGAGGAACGTGACCATTACTCGACAGCTTCGTTGCAATTGCGTGCGCGGAAGGTGCGCCGATGCGGGTGAGTTACCCTCAGAGGTCGCGGCCATCGAACGCGGGGTACGACTTGGCGTAGCGCTCGGCCTTGAAGGTTCGCCACGGCTTGATCTCGAAGTCGAGATTGCCCATCGGCGTCTGGGGCCGGACCGAGAAGTACGGGACCTCGTACTCCCAGACCACCCGTCCCTTGGGTGTGATCTCGAGGATCCGACCGTAGGTGCCGTAGACGACCAGCGTGTTGCCATTCGGAAGACGTTGTGAGCCAGAGATGATGGCTGCGAACACACGGTCCTTCTTCCGCTTCGGGTGCACGCTTCGTGACTTGGCGGCGAAGGTGCCCTCGGCGATGACGTACTCGTCGCCGTCCCTCTCGGGCACGATCTCGTCGACGCTCGAGTACGGCCGAACATCGGACAGTCCGTTGTTGAAGACCAGGATGCGCCCCTCGCCGGGTGACCCGTCTTCGATCCACTCCGCGTCGTGCTGGGCGAACAGCTTCTGATCATCGGCATCACCGGCGCGATGCGCGGCGGGGTTCCCGAACCGGAACAACAGGTCACCGGCAGGTCCACGCGCTTCCTCGATAGTGGTGTCGTGGTCGATGATCCAGATCTCGCTGAACGAGCGCAGGCTGATGACGATCTGGTCGAGCTCGGCGTTGTAGGCAACCGAGTTCGCGTGGTTCCAATCCGCTTCCCCCGGCGTCTGGAGCGCTTGCGCGGGGCTGTAGTTGACGTCGACCTTCTCCGGGTGCGCGGCGACGTCGCCGTAGTTCGCCTTCGACTCGTCGTGGTCCTGGACGAGGTGATCCCACACGGACCACTCCCACACGATCTCGTTGGCGCGCGGGTCGTACTCGACGACCGTGTCGGGCCACAGCTCGCCCTGAGGCAGAAGCTCGGGATCGCGACCGGCGGCGATCGCCTCTCTTTCGCTCCTGTGCTCCCAGGCGAGCATGAGCACGTTGCCGTTGGGGAGCCGCTCGATGTCGTGGTGTTGGAGGTGGTCGTCGTTCGCGTATTCGAAGCGCCATACGACGTTTCCCTGCCAGTCGAGCTGCTCGATCCGTCCACCCCACCCCTGGGCGTTCCGGAAGCGAGTCTCGGTGCGCACGCGCCCGGTGCGCAGCAGGCTCCCGTCCTCGAGGAGGTATTCGGAGAGCCCGGGCTGGGTGTCGTGGACCCACGAGTGGACGACCTCGCCGTTCATGTCGACGAGGTAGGTCGCTTCCTGTGTCAACGGCGAGTACAGCGTGTAGCCGTCGAACGCCCCGGACTTGTTCGTGACGAGGCCGCGGGGCCAGCCCGGATCGGCCTCCTGCGCAACCAGGCCGGCCGGCGCAGCCACCGAGACGAAGGCGACCACGAGCACGAGAGCGATGAATGCACGAACGCGTCGACCGGCCACGCCGAGCTCCTTCGCAGTGCGAATGCCAGCGAGAACCTAGTCCGGGAGCGGCGCCCTCGTACTTCGATGATAGTGGCCGTCACGCGATTGCGCACTGACCGTCACGCATTCGACACCCGAGGTGTGGCTCGGGCCAAGACGACGGTCGCCCTCATTAGACTTGCCGTTCGCGCTAGCAGGAGCTGTGCATGCCGCCCGAAAAGTTCCAGTGGAAGCACTTGTACGAAGAAGTGGTCATGTCTGGCCTGTGCACCGGGTGCGCGGGCTGCGTGATCGCGTGTCCGCACGACGTCCTCGGTTACAACGACGCCGAGGGCGTGTACAGGCCGTTCCAGTTCGAAGAGGGGTGGGGGCCCGACAACTGCAGCCACGGCGAGCGCGGCTGCACGAGCTGCACCCGGGCGTGCCCGCGGTTCCGCGCCTGGGAGCCCGAGATCGACGAGTTCATGTTCGGGCGCGTGCGCGAGGCCGGCGAAGTGGCCGGCGTGGCCAAGGACATCGTGCTCGCGCGGGCGACCGACCCGGTGCTGCAGGAAGTCGGTCAGGACGGTGGCCTCGTGTCCGCCATCCTGCTCTACGCGCTCGAGCACGACGTCATCGACGCCGCGCTGGTGTCGTACTTGGAGGGTGACGGGTCAACGTGGAAGGCGGTACCCGGCATCGCTCGCACGAAGGAAGAGATCATCGCCTCGGCGGGGAGCCGCTACACCTACTCTGCGAACACCCTCGCCTACGCCGACGCGATCGAGACGGGCGCCGAACGGATCGCACTCGTGGGCATGAGCTGCCAGAGCTCGGTGCCGCCGGTCATGAAGCAACGCAAAGCGGGCAAGGTCGCACGGCGGCTGTCGCTGAACATCGGGCTGCTGTGCTCGAAGACCTTCGACGACGCCATCTTCGAAGAGCTCCTCGACGCCAAGTACGGGCTCAAGCGGGCGGAGATCAAGAAGATGAACATCAAGGGCCGGCTGCAGCTCTGGATGCACGACGGCCGCTACGTCGAGGTGCCGCTAAAGGAGTGCCACGAGTTCACCCGTGAGGGCTGCAAGATGTGCCCCGACTTCGCCGCCGAGCACGCCGACATCTCCACCGGAGGGATCGGCGCCTTCAACGACTGGACGCTCACGATCGTGCGCACCGACGTAGGCCGCGAGCTCATGGCCGGTCTCGAGCGCGACGGCTGGATCGAAGTGCGCCCCGGCGACGACGATCCTGGTGCGATCGAGCTCATGAACAAGCTGGCGAAGAAGCAGCGCATGCGCTGGCCCGACTTCGCAACCGTCGACGCGCCCCGCCTCGTCGGCGCTTAAGCCCTAGCCGCGCGTACACTCGGCCCCGGCGTGCCGGGAAGCCTGGTCGGCGATTGAGTCACGACGCGCCCGAAGGGCTTCCGACATGACCGGTGGTCGCCGCACGCACATCCGGATTCCGTTCGCCGGTCGCTACATCACGCCGGTCGGCGACGCGTTCGTGCTCGTCGAAGCGCTCGGCGGCATCGTCCTGCTCCTCGCAGCCGCGGCGGCGCTGGTCTGGGCGAACAGCCCCTGGAGCTCTGCATACGCCGACTGGTGGAGTCGCGAGCTTACGGTCGGCATCGGCGAGGTGTCGATCAGCGAGGACCTGCTGCATTGGGTCAACGACGGCCTGATGGCGATCTTCTTCTTCGTCGTCGGGCTGGAGGTGAAGCGCGAGCTCGTCACCGGCGAATTGCGAGATCCCCGCCGGGCCGCGCTGCCGATGCTCGCCGCCATCGGCGGAATGGCGGTGCCGGCGCTCATCTACGTCGGCTGGAACCCGAGTGGACCTGGGCAAGAGGGATGGGCGATACCGATGGCGACGGACCTCGCGTTCGCGCTCGGGGTCATCGCCCTGCTCAGCTCCCGAGTGCCGTCCCCGCTGAAGCTGTTTCTCCTGACCCTCGCCATCGTCGACGACGTCGGCGCCATCATCGTGATCGCCGTCTTCTACTCGGAGGGGATCGAGCTGCCCTGGCTGGCGGCGGCGGCCGGCATGCTGGCGGTGATGCTCCTGATGCGGCAACTGCACATCGGCCATCCGCTGATCTATGTGCTGCCGGCGATGTTCGTCTGGCTCTGCACGTTCGAGTCCGGCGTGCACGCCACGATCGCAGGCGTCGCCCTCGGGCTGTTCGCACCCACCGGGGAGTTCCACGGACGTCCCGTGATCGACGATCTGGAGCACCGTCTCCACCCGTACACGAGCTTCGTGATCGTGCCGGTGTTCGCGTTGGCAAACGCGGGCGTGGACCTGGGCGGCGATGCCGTCGGCGACGCGCTCAGGAGCCGGATCACGCTCGGCGTGCTGACCGGACTCGTCGTCGGCAAGACCGTGGGCATCGTGGCTGCGACTGCACTCGGGCTCCGGCTGCGGATCGGCCGGCTGCCCAAGGGCATCGGCCTCCGTCACATCTGCGGCGTCGGCGCGCTCGGTGGCATCGGGTTCACCGTGTCCCTGTTCGTCGCCGACCTCTCGTTCGCCGGCTCAGAGCTCGGTGACGCCAAGATCGGCATCTTCGGCGCCTCCGTCCTCGCCGGCCTGCTGGGAACCGCAATCCTGGTAGCGACAGGAAGGAGTGCGAATGACCGTGTGCGCGCTCGTGAGTGACCTGATGGACCGCTCGCGCGTGAGCGCGGCCGTTCCCGACGTTCGGTTCGCGACCGAGCCCGGCGGCTGCGCTGGCGCCGATGTGATCGTGGTCGACGTCGGTGGCCACGGTGGCGCGATCGCCGAGCTGCGCTCGCTCGTGCCCGGTGCCCGCATCGTCGCCTTCGGCCGCCACGACAATCCTGAGGCGCTCGCCGCCGCCGAAGCCGCCGGCGCCGATGTCGCTCTCCCCCGCTCCCGCTTCTTCCGCGACCCAGCCGCTGCTGTGATGCGTGTCTGAACCGAAGAGAGTCCGGGTGAGCTACGCATCGAAGTAACGCCGGGCGGGTACGGAAGGTCGTAACTCCCGCTATGGCGGAGCCCTTCTCGTCCTCGTCTTTGCTGACGCGCCTCGAGACCGCCGCGGCGTCCGGCCGGTCGATCACCTTCGTTGGGTCGGCCGGGGAGCACGGCCATGAGCAGGTGAGCTGGGCGCACCTCCACGAGGACGCCCGCGCCATGGCGGCCGCGCTCCAGTGGCGCGGCATCGGGCCCGGACGCAACGTGGCGCTGCTCGGCCCCACCTCCCGCCCGTACGTGACCACGATCCAGGCGATCTGGCTCACCGGCGCAGCCGCGGTGGCGCTGCCTCTGCCGCTGCGGCTGGGCTCGATCGAGGACTTCGTGGCTCAGACCCGGCGGCGCATCACCGGCGCCGACGCCGCGCTCGTCATCGTCGACCCCACCCTGGCCGAGTTCGTCGATCCGAAGCCAGGCGATCCGCCGTTCGTCTCGTTCGGCGCGCTCACGGGACGCAGCGACGGCTACGACCGGCCGCCCGACGATCCCGATGCCCTGGCGATCGTGCAGTTCACCAGCGGCTCCACCGCCGATCCCAAGGGCGTGATGCTGCCCCATCGCTGCATCACGGCGAACCTGGACGCCATCATCGAGGCGGCGGCCGTCGATGCCGATCGCGACCGAGCAGTGTCCTGGCTTCCCCTCTACCACGACATGGGCCTGATCGGGCTGCTCGGCGCGCCCATGACCAGCGGCTTCGACCTCGTGCTCGGGGCGCCGCAGGACTTCCTGGCTCGTCCTGCCTGCTGGCCGGAGTGGATCGCCGAGTTCGGCGCAACCGTGACCGGCGGGCCCAACTTCGCCTACGCGCTCGCGGCCCGGGCGCTCCGGCGCGCCGACCGGCTCGATCTCTCGCGCTGGCGACTGGCACTCAACGGCGCCGAGCCCATCGATCCCGCAGCCGTCGAGAGCTTCCTCGCTGCAGGCGCCGCGCACGACCTCGACCCGCGGGCAGCGTTCTGCGTGTTCGGCATGGCAGAAGCCACGCTCGCCGTCACCTTCCCCGAGCCGGGGTCGGGCATGCAGGTCGACGCGGTCGACCGCCGCGTGCTCGAGATCGATCAGTACGCGGCGCCGGTCGAAGGGCCGGCGACCGAGGTCGTGCGGCGCTTGCCGCTGCTCGGCCGCCCGCTGCGCGGCCTGGAACTGCGCATCAGCGATCCGGTGACCGGTCGGGCGATGCAGCCGCGTGAGGTCGGCGAGCTCGAGATTCGCGGCGCTTCGGTCACCCCCGGCTACTACCGCCACCCCCAAGCCACCGCCGACGCCCAGCGCGGCGGCTGGTTGCGCACCGGCGACCTCGGCTATCTCGTCGACGGCGAACTCGTCGTGTGCGGACGCCTGAAGGACGTGATCATCGTCGGTGGCCGCAACGTGTTCCCCGAGGACGTCGAACGAGCCGTCGCCACGGTCGACGGAGTTCGCCAGGGCAACGTGATCGCCTTCGGGACCGAGGGCCGGCGCGGTCGCGAAGCGCTCGTCGTCGTTGCCGAGACCAAGGCCGAAGCGGCAACGGCGCTGCGCGACGCGGTCGCAGCTCGAGTCGCCGACGCGGTCGGCGTGCCACCCGAGGACATCGTGCTCGTGCGGCCGGGCACATTGCCGAAGACCAGCTCCGGCAAGCTCCAGCGATCGCTGTGTCGCACGCGGTATCTCGAGGACGAGCTCGCACCTGTTTGACGCCATAATGAAGGCGCCTCAACAGGACGCCTCGGAGCAGCCTTCCGCATGACCGCCGTCGCGCTCCCCCCGCCCGACGCAGTCTCAGCCACCGCGCCCCGCGCGGCGTCGAGGCGCGCCGACATCACGCTGTTTGCCGGGCTGCTCCTGCTCACGCTGCTGTTCCGCTTGCCGGGCCTGTTCGGCGAGGTGTTCAACTCCGACGAGACGTTCCTCGCCACCCAGGCCGAGGTCATCAGCGAGGGCGGCAACCTCTATCAAGACGCCGCCGACCGCAAACCGCCACTCGTTCCATACATCTACGCGGCCGCGTTCACGCTCTTCGGCACCACCGCGCTGTGGTCGGTGCGTGTGTTCGCCATGGTCGCGGTGGCGCTGACCGCGTTCCTGCTCGCGATCGAGGCCCGCCGCCGGTACGGACCGCGCGCGGCCTGGATGGCCGGCATCCTCATGGTGCTGGCGTCGGTGGCGTTCGCGCCCCAGGACGGGCAGGCCGCCAACTTCGAGGTGTTCATGCTCCCGAGCATGACGGCCGCGATCCTGCTCGCGCGCCGCAACCGTGCGTTCTCCGCCGGCGCCGCGGTCGCGCTCGCCACCCTGGCCAAGCAGACCGGTGCGGCGACGTTGCTGCCGGTGCTCTACATCCTCTGGCGGCAGCGCGGCCGCGGCGGCGTCAAGCACGCGCTCGGTGGGTTCTCGCTGCCGCTCGCCGTCGTAGCACTCGCGGTCGGGCCGGGCGAGCTCCTTTTCTGGACCACGCTGGGCAACGGCAGCTATCTGAGCATGAGCGGACGATGGGCGGGGGTGGCGCTGCTGTTCATCGCGATGACACTCGCCTTCCTCGCCTGCAACCTGCCAATCGTGTGGCTGCTACCGCGAGCGTGGCGCGAGCGGCGTGGCGCCGCCCGCGGCGATGCCGACCTGTGGCTGTGGCTGCTCTCGGCGGCGATCTCCGTCGCCGCCGGCCTGCGGTTCTTCGGGCACTACTACGTGCAACTGCTCCCGCCACTCTGCCTGCTCACCGCGGGCGTGCTGGTGCGGTCGCGGCGTGGTATCGCGACCGCGACGGTGTCAGCGTCCGTCGTCCTCGGGCTCGCCATGACCTCGGCCGGGTTCTTCATGCGGCCGTTCGGCGAGCAGCCGCGGTACAAGACCGTGAGCACCTACGTGAAGCGTCACGCCGGCCCGCCCGACCGCATCCTGGTCTGGGGCCACGTGCCCGAGATCTACTGGGCGTCGGGCATGCTCCCGGCGACGCGCTTCGTCACGACCGGCTTCCTCACCGGGTACGACCCGGGCCAGCCGGGGAACGACGCTCACCCCGAGGACGCGACCCCGGGCGCGTGGCGGCGATTCTTCGAGGATTTCGTGGAGCACCCGCCGCGCTACATCCTCGATGCGACGTACTCGAGGATGCGGGGCTCGCAGTACTACCCGATATGGAAGGCGAACGCCGATCTCGCGCGCATCGTGTTCCAGGACTACGAGTTCGTGCGCGCGGTCGACGGCTTCACGATCTACGAACGTCGCGCCGACGCGCCGCCGCCTGAGATCCCCGCCGCCTACCGCTACACGAGCGGCCAGGGCAAGGAGTGATAGCCGGGATCGGGATCGGGCAGCCGCCCGGCTTCGAGCAGCGCGTTGGCCCGGAGTTGCAGCGCCTCCACCTCGAGTGGTGAGAGCAGCGGCGCGAACCGGTCGTGCACGCCGGCGTCGCCGGCCAGGTGGCAGACGTCTTCGGCCACTGCCGGCGGCAGGGGCTCGCCGGCGAAGTCCCAGATGACGGTGCGCAGCTTCCACGCCGGATGGAACGTGAGCCCGTGGTCGATGCCGAGGATGGCGTCGTCGGAGCGGCGCCGGAGGCAGTGCCCGCCCTTGCGGTCGGCATTGTTGGCGAGCACGTCGAACACCGCGAAGCGACGGAACACGTCAGCGTGCTCGGGCAGGAGCGTGAAGTAGTGCTCTTCGGGATCGTGGTCGACGAAGAGCTGCACCATCCCGACCCCGAGCGGGCCCTCGCGCAGCACCGTCTCGGGGATCAGACCCCAACCCAGCGCCTCGGACAGCTCGTAGGTAGCGACCTCACGCTGGCACAGTGTTCCCGCGGGAAAGTCCCAAAGTGGACGTTCGCCGCGCCGCGGCTTGTAGACGACCTGCACTTCGGCACCGTCGGCGCGGGCGATCGCGAGCATGGTCGCGTTCGACGACCAGGGCAAGCGCCCGAGGACCTCAAGCTCGCCGCGCGCGAGCACCTCGAGGCGGTCCGCGGGGTCTAGTTCCAGCGGGGGCACCGATGCCCGCTGGGGTCCATCGGCATGTCGCACAGCGGGCACAGCGGTCGCCCGGCCGAGACCGCTTCCGCACCGCGCGCCGCCATGGCTCGCACCTGTGACCGGGTGGCGTAGATCCTGGCCACGTAGCCCGCTTCATCGGCCTCCACGGGGACCTCCTCGACCTCTTCCTCGTCGTCGTCGGACGAGTTCTCCCGCAGTTCGATGAGCACCATCTCGCGCTCGGGATCGAACCCGAGGCCGATCAGCCGTGCTCGGAACAGGGGGACGGTCGGCTCGCGCAGCCCCGCTTCCTTCACGAGCGGCGCCGGGACGTCGCGCGCTTCTTCCGGGTATTCCTCCGAGATGCGATCGAGGAACGCGACGGCTTCGGACGCGAGCAGCGCGACCTGCTCCTTCTCGACGAGCACGGTCAGTTGTGCCGACTCGGTGCGCGCCTGGAGGTAGAACTCGCGCTGCCCGGGATCGCCGATGGCACCCGCCGCCAGGCTGTCGACGGACTCGAGCTCGATCTCGCGATCGTCAGGCACTGCTGCCCTCCTTCTGCTCGTCGGGCCGCTCGTCGGGCCTCGCCGGCACCAGCTCGTCGAGGGCGCCGGTGTCGTTGCACTTCACCAGCGCCGCGCCGTGGGCCGACAGCTGGAACGCCGTGACCGACGCCGGCGACACGACGATTCGCTGGAAGAGATCGAGATGGATGCCGGTGTAGTGCGCGATCGCGGCCTTGATCGGGTCGGCATGAGAGACGACCACGACCATCTCGCCGGCGTGATCGGCGACGACCCGCTCGAGCGCGTCGACCATGCGCGCCTGCATCTCAGCAAGCGACTCGCCACCGGGGAACCGAGCCCGCGACGGTGCCCGCTGGACGGTCTTCCAGAGATCGGTCCGAGCGAGCTCGGTGAGCTTGCCGCCGGTCCAGTCGCCGTAGTCGGCCTCGAGCACACCAGGAAGCGCGCGGACGATGAGGGCGTGATGCTCTGCGATCGCCGCCGCCGTCTCCGTGGTGCGCTCGATAGGGCTGGCATAGACCGCTGCCACCGGCAGGCCCTTCATCCGGTCGGCGAGCGCGGCCGCCTGCGCCCGCCCGTCGTCCGAGAGGGGCACACCCGGCGTGCGCCCGGACAACATGGGCCCGGTCTGCGCGGTGACGGCGTGACGCACGAGCACGAGCGTCGTGAGCGGAGGCGACGGGGGCGCGGGCTGCGGCTGCGCGCCGTCGCTTGCGACCGACTCGGGCGCAGGCGTCGACGGAGTTGCTGTCTCGTTCATCGGTTCGCTCAAGGGTACCGGGCACCTTCGACCGTGCTTCATGCCACTACATTCCGGACCAATGGCAGACGACCGCCCGGTGAATCTGACCCCGTCCGGGGTTCCCGAGACCATCCTCGCCCCCGAAGCCGACGATGCCGTGGCCGCGCTCAACGCGGCGCTCGCCGAGCCCGCGGATCTCCGGCGGGACGCCGTCGCCGCGGTGGCGCGCCGCTGGCCGCGATACCTCGACGCGTGGGCGCGCCTCGGCGACCTCGCCGGTGACGACGTCGAGGCCTACGCGTACTTCCGCGTGGGCTACCACCGCGGCCTCGACCGCTTGC
This sequence comes from Acidimicrobiia bacterium, assembly GCA_031177445.1. Classification (GTDB taxonomy): domain Bacteria; phylum Actinomycetota; class Acidimicrobiia; order IMCC26256; family JACDBD01; genus JAPSGP01. The sequence continues at coordinate 1,292 of JAPSGP010000009.1, read as the reverse complement.
GCCAGTCGGGCTGGCGAGGATCGGGCTACGTCCGGTGGCGCCACGAAACCAACCGCGGCTTCCTGCGCGCGCTCGACGGCCTGGCTCGTACCGCGGCCGCCATCGGCGAGAGCGACGAGGCCGAGCGGTGCGCCGAGTTCGTCCATCAGCTCGACCCGGAATGGTCCGGCGTACCCAAGTAGCTTGCCCGCATGAAGCGCGCGCTGATCACCGGTATCACCGGGCAGGACGGACGCCACCTGGCCGAGTTCCTGGTCGGCAAGGACTACCAGGTCTTCGGGCTGATACGGGGCCAGAACAACCCCAAGGCCCTGCTGGTACAAGAGGAGAACCCCGCCCTCGAGCTGGTCGGAGGCGACCTCCAGGATCTCTCGTCGCTTATCGCCGCGGTCGAGCAGGTGCAGCCGGACGAGGTCTACAACCTGGGCGCCATCAGCTTCGTCCAGCTGTCGTTCAAGCAGCCCGAGCTGACCGCCGACATCACCGGGCTCGGGGTGCTGCGGATGCTCGAGGCCATCCGGGTGGTCGGCGGCACTCAGAACAACCCGATCCGCTTCTACCAAGCGTCGTCGTCGGAGATGTTCGGGAAGGTGCGCGAGACACCGCAGACGGAGAGCACCCCATTCCATCCGCGCTCGCCCTACGGCGTCGCCAAGGTGTTCGGGCACTACACCACGGTCAACTACCGCGAGGCGTACGGACTGCACGCGAGCTCCGGGATCTGCTTCAACCACGAAGGTCCCCGCCGCGGGCTCGAGTTCGTCACCCGCAAGGTCACCAACGGCGTGGCCCGGATCAAGCTCGGGCTCCAGAGCACGATCTCGCTCGGCAACCTCGACTCCAGCCGCGACTGGGGCTACGCCGGCGACTACGTCGCGGCGATGTGGCTCATGCTGCAGCAGCCCGAGCCCGACGACTACGTGATCGCGACCGGCGAGACGCACACGAACCGCGAGCTTCTCGACGCCGCCGCCCGCTGCGCCGGCTTCGACGACTGGGAGCCGCTCGTCACTCGGGACCCCCGGTTCGAGCGCCCGGCAGAGGTCGACCTCCTCGTGGGCGACGCCAAGAAGCTCCAGGAGAAGCTGGGCTGGCAGCCGAAGGTCGGGTTCGAGGAGCTGGTGCGGATCATGTACGAGCACGACCTCGTCGAAGAGGCTGCTCGCGCCAGTTAGTTCGCTCGGGGGGTTCGAGCCGGCTCCGGGTTACGCGGTCACGCTGGTTCGCAGACCGCCGAGGTTCTCGATGACCGCTTCGGCTTCGGCCACGAACCGGCGCACGAGCTCGCCTGC
>JAPSGP010000335.1 GCA_031177445.1 Acidimicrobiia bacterium | reverse complement strand
ATCTCACCCGGCCAGTGCAACATCGGGATCACCGCGGGCGAGATCGCCATGGGCGGCGGCCCGGTCGGCATCGTCAGCCGATCCGGGACCCTCACCTACCAGGCGCTCCACGAGATGACCCAGCGGGAAATCGGGCAGACCACGTGTGTGGGCATCGGTGGCGACCCCGTGCCGGGGACGAGCTTCATCGACTGCCTGGAGGCGTTCGAGGCCGATCCCGAGACCGGCGCCGTGATCATGATCGGTGAGATCGGCGGGTCGGCGGAAGAGGAGGCGGCCGAGTACATCGCGTCGTCGATGACGAAACCGGTCGTGGCCTACGTCGCCGGTGTGACCGCGCCACCAGGGAAGAAGATGGGCCACGCCGGCGCGATCATCTCCGGGAGCAAGGGGACGGCCGCGGCCAAGATCGCCGCCCTCGAGGGCGCGGGCTGCCGCGTCGCCCAGAACCCCAGCGAGATCGGAGCAGTCATGACCGAGGTGGTTGCCGCGCTCCCGTGAGCACCTCACCGCCTTCGTGGGGCAGCCCGTCACCGGCCGGGTCACCGCCGGCCGCCGCCACCCCGGCCGGCGCCTGGGCGGGCCCGCCGCCGGTGCCACCCGGTGGCGGCCATCAGGTGCGTGCCACGAGCGGACTGGCCATCGCCTCGCTGGTCACCGGGCTGTTCGCCTGGTGCTTCGTGGTACCGGGGATCGTCGCGATCGTCCTGGGCCATCTCGCCCTGGAGCAGATCGACCGATCAGGAGGAGCGACGGCGGGACGGGGGATGGCCATCGCCGGCATCGTCCTGGGCTGGATCGGGGTCGCTCTGCTGGGCGTGCTCGTGCTCGCGTGGTTCGTCGCCGTCGTGACCATCTGACTCCGGCCACGACCGGGTCCGCTTCCGTGGGGTGGCGGACGCTTTGCGGGTGCTCGCCGATCGCGTCGTGGACGAGCCTCCCGCGGACGAAGCGGCAGTCGACGAGCGCTTGCGGGTACTCGTCGAGGTCTTGCGGGCGGCGGCCGTTCGCGACCGTCGCTGGCTCGGTTGTCTCGTTCGGCCCGAACCCTCCTTCGTGGGTTGGGACGCCGGGACGACGACGAGCTCGATCGCCGGTTCCGCGCCGGCACCAGTCGCTTCCGGCCCGTTGACGGACATCGGTTCGGGCCCGCGGCCGGCTGGGGACCGGGCATGCTCGGCGGCAAAGGCCGCCCGCTCGGCCTCGGAGGCCGCCTTGGCATCCGCCGACCGTTGTGCCGCCACTTCTGCCTTCGCTCTCGTCGCCGCCGCTCGCAGTGCCGCGATCCGCTCGGCCTCCGCGCGCGCCGCCTCCGCCGCGGCGCGGGCGGCTTCGATCCGCTCCGCTTCGAGTCGCGCCGCGGCGGCGCGTTCCGCCCCCAGCCGGTCCGCTTCGAGGCGCACGGCCTCGATCCGTGCGGCTTCGATCCGTGCGGCTTCGATCCGTTCCTGTTCGATGCGCGCCTGCTCGAGCAGGTGAACCTCGGCGCTGGCCGGCTCGACCTCGTCGGTCGCGTCGTCGTCGGCGAGCACCGCGCGGATCTCCGGACCCTCGATCCACTCGTCGAGCGACGGCCGCGCCGGCAGTGTCAGAGGAGTCACCGCGTCGTCGGCTTCTTCCTCGGCCGCAGGGCTGCGCCGAAGCTCGTCCCGCCGGGTCAACACACCTCCCGCGAACAGCGTGACGGCTGCGATCGCGTCGAGCACGTATCCGGAGCCGAGATCGGCACCGGCTCGCTCCTGGACGAGGTAGCTCACCACCAGCAGCACGCAGACGGTCGCGCTCGCCAGCCGCACCTGCTCCCACGAGAAGTTCAGGAACGGCGACGCCAGGGGGCGTGGTGCAAAGAGTTGGACGAGTGCTTCGAGCGCCAGTGCCGCGCAGAGGAGCGTGACCAGCGTCGCGGTGGGGAAGAGGCCACGGTCGAAGACCTCGAGCTCCTGGCCGCTAGGGAACGTATAGAACGGGAGCGTCGCACCGACGACCGCCAGGATGCCGGCCAGGATCACGAGCATCGAACCCGGCTCCACGCGTTTCATCGGACCACACCGTAGTCACCACGCGAAACGACCCCCGCGCGCGGCGGGGGTCGTTGCCGACGGTTGCGTCAGCTTCAGGCGCGCGGCGGGCCCGTCGCGCCGGTGCGGGCCTCGTTCTGCATCAGGATCGCGCCGACGAGCGAGCCCACGGCACCGATCAGCATGAACCAGAACCCGACGCCCCTGTCCGCACCGACGTCGCCGTAGTCGAGGATGAGAAACGCCACTGCCAGGATCGCCGAGTAGAAGGTGAGCACGAGCAGCAACTGCAGATAGGTGAAGCCGAGGACACCCGCGAACTTGAAGCTCGCGAACTTGGTGAGCGCGACGAGCACGCCCGCGATCACCGCGAAGATCGCGATCAGCGTTCCTACGGGAAAGACGCCGCCGCCCCAGGCACTGGGGTCGAAGAGGTCCTCGTTGTAGAACGGGAGAAACGAGAACACCAGAGCTACTGCGGCCCCGGCCATCACGACGATCTCGCCCGGTGTCACCTTCGTATTCACAACCCCTGACCTCCGTCGCAAGGAAGGTGCCGTCCCGGGCACCGCACGTCAGCTCATCACGGCCCTCCGGGGATTGCAAGAACCGGGGATCTCGTGGCTGACCGCGTCCCCACGCTCGGGTAGGTTCGATTCGTGCGTCGAATCGGGGTGCTCGCGTCGGGGAGCGGGACGATCCTGCGCTCGCTCGTCGAAGCCGAGCTGCCCATCGTCGTCGTGGTCGTCGATCGCGCCTGTGGGGCCACCGGAATTGCGGAGTCGGCGGGAATCCCGGTCGCCATGATCGAACGCACCGATTTCGGGCCCGACTTCGACCGGGTCGAGTTCACGGATCGTGTGGTCGACGCGCTCGTGCGCCACGACGTGACGCTCGTGGCCATGGCCGGGTTCGGCACGATCCTCGAGAAGCCGATCCACGACGCGTTCGCCGGCCGCATCGTCAACACCCATCCCGCGCTGCTTCCGGCGTTCAAGGGCTGGCACGCGGTCGAGGAAGCGCTGGCCGCGGGCGTGAAGATCACGGGCTGCACCGTCCACCTCGCCACCCTGGAGGTCGACGACGGCCCGATCCTGGCCCAGGAGGCGGTGCCGGTGCTCCCCGACGACACGGTCGAGACCCTGCACGAGCGCATCAAGCAAGTCGAGCGCCACCTCTACCCGCGGGTGCTGCGCCAGCTGCTCGACGAGGAATCCGCGTGACAGGCCGGCGTGCGCTCCTGTCGGTCAGCGACAAGACGGGGATCGTCGAGCTCGCTCGCGGCCTGCACGAGCTCGGCTTCGAGCTCGTGTCCTCGGGTGGCACCGCGGCCGCGATCGAAGGCGCGGGAGTACCGGTCACCACGGTCGAGTCGGTGACCGGCTCACCCGAGATGCTCGACCACCGCGTTGTCACGCTGCATCCGAGGATCCACGGCGGCATCCTCGCCGACCGCGGGAAGGACTCGCACCGGCGCGATCTCGAGCAGCACGGCATCGACCCGTTCGACCTCGTGATCGTGAACCTCTATCCGTTCCTCGAACAACCTGACATCGAGACCATCGACATCGGCGGGCCTGCCATGGTGCGCGCGGCGGCGAAGAACCACGCCTGGGTCGGTGTGGTGACCAGCCCGCGGCAGTACGACGGCGTCTTGGCCGAGCTGCGCACACACGACGGCGCGCTCGTCGACGACACTCGCCGCCGCCTCGCACTCGAGGCGTTCGCGCACACCGCCGCCTACGACGCCGCGATCGTTCGTTGGCTGCAGCGCGACGAGCTTCTGCCGCGTCATCTCGTGCTCCCGCTGACGAAGTCCGACGAGGA
>JAPSGP010000619.1 GCA_031177445.1 Acidimicrobiia bacterium | reverse complement strand
GGATGCTTTCGATCATCCAGGCGGGTGTCACGTACCTTCGCGCGCGTTTCTCTCGCGAGGACGGCGCGGTGGCCACGGAGTACGGCCTCCTGCTGGTGCTCATCGCGCTCGCGATCGTTGTGGCAGCGACCGCGCTCGGGCTCGCGATCGCCGGTGTGTTCGACTCCGGTACCACCGAGCTCGGTGGCGCGTCCTCGTAGGCAACAGCTCTGGGAACAGCGAGCGGTCGTCGTCGGCCGCTCACGCCGCTAGGAGGGCGGGGTGAGGGGCCGACGAAGGTCCCGTCGGCACGAGCCGGGGGTGAACACGCACATGGATGTCGTTCGGCGCTTGCTTCGGCGCGACCGCGGCGCGGTCGCGGTCGAGTTCGCGCTCATCATGCCCGTCTTGGTCCTGATCCTGGTCGGCACTATCCAGTTCGGCCGGGTGTGGAGCCAGTACCAGGTCTACAACGGCGCCGCCCGCGAGGGCGCGCGGTGCGCGGCGGTCGCTGCGGGCGGGTTCTCTTCCTGCTCGGTGCAGGGGTCGATCAACAGCGCCGCGCAGCCGTACACGCCCGCGGCCAACGCGTCGGTCACGGTCGGCGGCGGTCCCGGCACGTGCACGAACGCCACGCGCGGGCAGAGCGTCCGCGTGGCATGGGTCCAGCCGCTCGACATCGACATCCCCTTCTGGGGCGACGTGACGGTGTCCCCGACGATCCAGGCGACCTTCCGATGCGAGTGAGGTCCCTGCGCGATCGGATCGCGGACGAGGAGCGGGGGGCGGTCCTCGCGATGGTCGCGATCTCGCTGTTCGTGCTCCTGGGGATGCTCGTGCTCACGTTCGATCTCGGCCGATCGGTCGCGATCAAGCGGAAGATGGTGAACGGGACCGACGCGGCGGCGCTTGCCGCCGCGCAGCAGTGCGCGCTCGGGAAGGGCTCCGCCGCAGCGCAGTCGGCGGCGGCCTCGGTCCTGGCCTCGAACGAGGGCTCGGCCGGCGTGACCTCGTTCAGCGCGCCGCAGTGCAACTCGCCGGCGTCGCTCGGGCCCAAGACGGTGACGGTCACGTCGTCGACCTCGGTCGAGTACTACTTCGCGCAGATCTTCGGCTTCGAGTCCGGCGACGTGGTCGCCAAGGCCGTCGCGATCTGGGCCCCCGTGCCGAACGCCCGGCCCGTCCCGATCACCGTCGACCACAACCAACTGACGAGCTGCAGCATCCCGATCACGAACCCGCCGGACGGCGGCTCGATCCCGTGCAACCTGGAGTTCCCGAAGGACGCGCTCACCGAGCCGAGGTGGGGGACCCTCGACCTGTCGAAGTGGGGCGACCCGAACGCTGCGCCGTGTTCCGTGAGCGCCGACACGCTCAAGGGGCTGATCGACGCCGGCGGGTGGCCGACGCCGCTCCCCCTCAACGGGGACCCGCAGGGGACCGAGCCGACCTACGACTGCCTCGACAACGGCCTGTCGTTCTCGGTCTGGGACTCGATGCTGGGCAAGACCCTGACCTTCCCGGTGATCGACGTCCC
>JAPSGP010000618.1 GCA_031177445.1 Acidimicrobiia bacterium | reverse complement strand
ATCTTCGACGAGGTGGGTTGGAACTTCGAGCCGTCGAAGATGAAGAGGTTGTCGTACTCGAGCCCGTCGTCGATCTGCGAGAAGAAGCGCGTGTCGCCCTTGGTCGAGCCGTAGAGCTGGATCTCCGAGCGCCGGCCCCACCGCCGCAGCAGGAGACAGCGGTCGGCGAGCTCGTCGTCGTCGACCATCACCATGCCGCCGGTTCCGGCGGCGGTGATGATGTGCGAGAGGGCGAAGCTGGTGACGCTGATGTCGGCACGCGTACCCGTCGGCGTGCCCCGGAGGGACGACCCCAACGCATCGCACGAGTCCTCGATGACCTGCAGGCCGTAGCGGTCGGCGATCGCCCGGATGCGGTCCCAGTCGGGTGCGTTGCCGATCAGGTTGGGCGTCAGGATCGCCTTCGTGCGCGAGCTGATCAGCTCCTCGATGCCGTCGACGTCCAGGTTGTAGGTGGCGGGCTCGACGTCGACGAACGCCGGCACCAGGCCGGCTCGCACGATCGGGGCGACGTCGGTCGAGAAGCCGATGACGGAGGTGATCACCTCGTCGCCGGGCGAGAGGCCGAGCAGCTCCACGGCCAGGTACAGCGCCGAGGAACCCGAGTTGCACATGATCCCGCGCCGCTTGCCGAACAGCTCCGCGACCTCCTGCTCGAAGTCGCGCACGTTGCGCCCGATCCGCAGCGCGGTGGCGCCGCCGCGGAGCACCTCGACGACGGCCTCGATCTCCCGCTCGTCGTGGACGCTGCCGGCGTACTGGATGCGACGAGTCATCGCGGACCTCTCATACGTCGAGCTTGAACACGCGCGTCGCGTTCTCACACAGGAACCGGGGCCAGACTTGGTCGCGGAACGGGACGTCGGGCAACTCACGGAAGATGCGCTCGAGGCTCAGGCCCATCGGGTAGTACCCCGCGTACATGATCTTGTCGGCGCCGCGCGTGTTCGCGTAGTCGATGATCGCCTTCGGGTAGTACTTGGGAGCGAACGCGCTGGTCATGTAGTAGAGCCCCGGCCACTTCAGCATCAGCTTGACCGCCAGCGCTTCCCACGGCTCGGCCCCGTGGCGCATGACGATGCGCAGCTCCGGGAAGTCGTAACAGACCTGGTCGAAGTGCATGACGTCCTGGCACGCCGACGGCATGCGCGGCCCGGCGATCCCGGCGTTGGCGATGATCGGGATGTCGAGGTCGACGCAGGTCTGGTACACGGGGTAGTAGCGCCGATCGCTGACTGCGACCTGCGGGTTGCAGCCGGCGGGAAACGTGGTGACGGCCTTGATGCCGTGCTCGTCGTACGCGGCACGGATCCTGCGCACCGCACCGGTGATGTCGTTGGGGTCGATCTCGAGGCTGGCGCAGAACCGGTCGGGATGCTCCTTGAACGCACGCAGCGTGATTTCGCCGCCGAGTCCGACGAGACCGATCGCGACGCCGTACCGGTCCATCTCCGCCAGCGTGACCTCGATCGGATCCGCACCCTCGTCGAGGTGGTTGGGCACGTCCTTGAACATGT
>JAPSGP010000090.1 GCA_031177445.1 Acidimicrobiia bacterium | reverse complement strand
TACAGCAACATGGAGTACCGCGCGCTGACCAAGGTCCTGGGCCGGGTGTCGGAGACCGCCCGCCGGCGCCCGTCATGAATGAGCACGCACTCCGTCAAGACGCGGCTCCTGTGGCAGGCTGCGCGCGGTGGCCGATCTCTACGACTTGACCGGACGCGTCGCGATCGTGACGGGCGGGGGCACCGGCATCGGTGCGGCGACGACACGGCTGCTCGCCCATTACGGCGCCGACGTCGCGATCGCCGCCCGCACTCTCGAGGATCTCGAGCGCACCGCGAAGGCGGTCAACGAGGCCACCGGACGCCGGTGCCTGCCGGTGCCGACCGACGTCACCGACGAGGAGCAGGTCGTCCGCATGGTGCAACAGACCGTCGACGAGCTCGGTCGCATCGACATCCTGGTGAACAACGCCGGCGGAGCGCGCCTGGGCCCGCTGACGCAGCTGCCCACGAAGGCGTGGGACGCCGGCTTCGCCCTCAACGTCCGATCGGCGTACCTGTGCACGCGGGAAGCCGGCAGTCACCTCGTGGCGCAGGGGTCGGGCGCGATCGTCAACGTGTCGTCAGGCGCCGGCGTCACCGGCGTCAAGGGCGGCGCGCACTACTCGTCGGCGAAGGCGGCGTTGCAGATGTTCACGACCGTCACCGCCGCCGAGTGGGCCCGCTACGGAATCCGGGCGAACTGCGTCGCGGTCGGCCTGGTCGCCTCGGAGCGGGCGGTCGAGGGCTGGAAGGTGTCGAACATCGACCCGGACGCCATCAGCGCCGGTATCCCGCTCGGCCGGCCCGGCCGGCCCGAGGAGGTCGCCGGCGCCATCCACTTCCTCGTCAGCGACGCCGCCTCCTTCGTCACCGGCCAGATGTTGGCGGTCGACGGTGGGCCGCGGATGGCGGGCATCCCCGACACCTGACGCCCGAGCCTTATTCGAACGCCGGCCGCACCTCGCGTTCGAAGAGGCGCAGACTCGACCACGCCAGCTCGGGCGGCATGCCTCCACACAACGGATGGAGTTGCGCGAACGGGAACGGCGAAGCCCTGAGCTCCTCGACGTACTGGCCAGGCGTCAGGACACGGTACTGACCGCTCGCGCGCAGCGCGTCGACATCGGCAACGCTGCGGTACGGGGAGGAGACGTCGTCCTGGGCCTGCCAGGCGCCGTAGGCGTTCGTCTCGTGGAGGAAGAACGGCGCCATCTGCTCCCACCCCGTCTCGGGATCCTCGGCCAGCGCCACGACGCGGGTCTCGCCGATGGGGCTGGGGCCGGGGTCGGGACGGCCGCGCTTCTGGACCTCGTCGCGGTAGAAGTCCCACACCTCGGGCACCGACGGGATGAACCCGTCGGCGATGCGCGCCGCTCGTCGCGCCGCCGGCTCGCTACTCCCGCCGAGCAGGATGCTCGGCCCACCGGGCCGGAACGGGGGCGGCGTGACGTGCACGGTCCGGCTCCGGTACTCGAACGGCTCGCCACTGAACGCCGCTCGCAAGGTGGTGACGGTCTCGGTGACCCGCTGGGGCCGCTCGTTCATCGGGACGTCGAACATCGCGAACTCTTCGTGTACGTAGCCGCCGGCGACGATCAGATCGACCCGCCCTTTGCTCAGGTTGTCGAGCACGACCATGTCCTCGGCGAGACGCAGTGGGTCGTGGAACGGGGCGATCAGCGCGGCGACGAGGAAGCGCACGTTCGTCGTGCGCGCCGCCATCGCCGCGAGCATCGGGATCGGGCTCGGGAGATAGCCGTCGGGCGAGCCGTGGTGCTCCGAGACGGCGATGCTCACGCATCCCAACCGGTCGGCCCACTCCGTCATGTCCAGCGCCGCGGTATAGCGCTCGGCCATGGTCGTGCCGGAGGCGTCGGGGTTGCGGAAGTCGAACCGCAGACCGAAAAGCATCACCCAGTACGACTCAGCTGCCGGCTCAGCCAGTCCTCCAAGTTGCGCATGCACTGCTTCGCGACGGGAGCCTCGCGCGCGATGAGATTGAAGCCGTGGCACGCGCCGGGGTAGACGTGCAGCTCCGCCGGTACGCCCGCCTGGTTCAGCCGCAGGGCGTAGTCGATGTCCTCGTCACGGAACCCGTCGACGGCGCCGACGGACACGAACGCCGGTGGAAGCCCCGAAAGGTCGCTGGCGCGTGCCGGCGCCGCGGTATACGGCACGTCGTCGTGGCCGGAGAGGTCGCCGAGATACGACTTCCACCCGAAGGCGTTGGAGTTGCGATTCCACACCGCCAGCCCGTCCTGGCGACTCGACGCCGTGATCTGCCGGTCGTCGAGCATCGGCGAGTCGAGGAGCTGGAAGGCCAGCGGCACCTCGCCGCGGTCGCGTGCCAGTAGGGCTAGCGCCGCGGCCAGGCCCCCGCCGGCGCTCACGCCCATCACGCCGATGCAGCCCGGGTCGACACCCAACTCCTCCGCGTGCTCGTACGTCCAACGCAGTCCCCCGTAGCAGTCCTCCAGCGGCCCCGGGTAGGGCGTCTCGGGGGCAAGTCGATAGTCGACCGACACGCCGATCAAGTCGAGCTTCGGGCACAGCTCGTCGAACAGCAGGTCGTCCATGGCGTTCGTGCCGATGACGTAGCCGCCGCCGTGCATCGAGTACACGCACGGCAGCACGCCGTCGGCCCCCTTGGGGCGGTGCACCCGCACCGCCACCTCGGGGTCGCCCGGTACGACGTGGTCGATGCGCTCGACCGCGTCGGAGAGCGGCAGCTCCACCGCCGTGAGCTCGCGCACTGTCGAAAGGATCTCGGCGGTCATCTCGTCGAACGGGATGAGCTCGATCGCCTTGGCGATCTCCGGATCGAGCAGGTCGAGTGAAGTCACGGCCGAACACTACGCGCTCTCGTGCGACAACTAACAGTGACGTCATAGTGTTTGGCCGGGGGTGCCGCATGGGACCTCGCTCCGTCGCCGGTGATCGATTGGGGAACTGATGCAGGACGTGCTTACGGGAATCCGAGTCGTCGAGGTCGCGAGCTGGACCTTCGTGCCGATCTCGGGAGCGGTGCTGGCGGAGTGGGGCGCCGACGTCATCAAGGTCGAGCATCCGGCGAGCGGTGACCCGCAGCGCGGCCTCATCTCCTCGGGGCTCGTGCCCGGGGGCGATGGCGTCAACTTCATGTTCGAGATTCCCAACCGGGGCAAGCGATCGGTCGGGCTCGACGTCTCGACCGACGACGGGCGCGAGCTGCTGTACCGGCTGGTCGCGACCGCCGACGTCTTCGTGACCAACTATCTCCCCGACGTGCGGCAACGACTGCGCATCGACGTCGACGACATCCGGGCGCGGAACCCGAACGTTATCTACGTGCGCGGCACGGGGCAGGGGACGCAGGGTCCCGACGCGGAGAAGGGCGGGTTCGACGGCGCCTCGTACTGGGCCCGCGCCGGCCTGGCGATGACGTTCAAGGGCCCCACCGCCGAGTGGCCGGCCGACCAGCGACCCGCGTTCGGCGATGTGATGGGAGGACTGACGATCGCAGGCGGCATCGCGGCGGCGCTGTTGCGCCGCGAGCGCACTGGCGTGCCATCGACCGTCGATGTGTCGCTGCTCAGCCTGGGGCTGTGGAACCTCGCGCCCGACGTGACCTCGGCGAAGCTCTACGAGAACGTCGAGCTCCCGACATTCGATCGGGATTCGCTCCCGAACCCGCTGGTGGGCACCTACCCGACCAAGGACGGCCGGTTCATCATGCTCGTGCTGCTCCAGGCCGACCGCTACTGGCCGGGCCTCTGCGCTCACCTCGACCGTCCCGATCTCCTGGAGGATCCGCGCTTCAAGGACGCGGCCGCCCGCTACGAGCATCGGCGCGAGTGCATCCAGATGCTGCGTGACGTCTTCCGGACCCGGACCTACGACGAGTGGCGCGAGCGGCTCCAGACCTTCGACGGCGTGTGGGCACCGCTCCAGACCCCGCTGGAGGTGCACGACGACCCCCAGGTCGGCCCCAACGGCTATCTCGAGTCGATCACCGCGTCGAGCGGCACGAAGTTCACCCTTCCCGCGAACCCCGTGCAGTTCGACGAGACTCCCCCCGGGGTGCGCGGTGCGCCCGAGCACGGTGAGCACACCGACGAGGTGCTGCTCGAGCTCGGGGTCACCTACGACGAGATCCTCGAGCACAAGGTGAGCGGAGCGGTTCTGTGACCGATGTCGCGCAAGACGTGCACGACAAGCTCGAGATCTCCGAGCTCCTCGCGCGCTACGCGCGCGGTGTCGACTCGAAGGACTGGGAGCTGTACAAGTCGGTGTTCACGTCCGACGCGTTCATCGACTACAGCTCAGCGGGTGCCATCGCTGGTCCGCGCGACGAGGTTGCCGCCTGGCTCGAGCAGGGGCTCGCGACCATTCCGATGACGCAGCACTTCATCACCAACATGGAGATCGATCTCGACGGGGACCGGGCGACGGTGCGAGCGATGTTCTACAACCCGATGCAGCTCCCGGGCATGGTCGAGCTGAGCTCCTGCGGTGGCTATTACCACCACGACCTCGTGCGCACGCCCGAGGGGTGGAAGAGCGAGCGCCTCGTCGAGGAGAACCTGTGGTTCGTGAACCCTCCTGGGAGTTCGCAGCAGTGACGAGCCCGGCGCGTCAGCGCGGCCGGTTCGCCCATGCGTTCTCGGCGGTGGCGCTCAGTGCCTCCGCCTTGGCGAAGCCGTAGTAGGCGGCGAAGTGGAGCGCGAGCTCGTCCATCTCCGCCTTGGTGATGTCACCCGAGTGCAACGCGGAGGTGACGTGCGACCACAACGGCATCGGCGCGTCGTCGATCGCAACGCTCGCCACGGTGATGAGCCGGCGGTCGCGGCGGGTCAGCCCGGGTCGCTGCCACACGTGGCCGAAGACGAAGTTGAGGATGCCGGCGTGCATGTACGCCGAATCGGGCTGCGGTGCGGGCACGAGGTTCACGTCGGCGAACTCCTGCGCCCCGCGCTCGATCCGGCGGTCCCAGTCGTTCGGACCAAGCGTGTCGTTGTCGAGCATCGGCCACGGCGTCACCTCCTCGCCGCGCTGTTCTCGGATCCGGGCCCACTGCTGCCGGATGTGCATCTCGACGTGTGACGCCTTCGGCCAGCCGCAGTAAACGGCGAACTGGAGCACGAACTCGAGCATCGCTTCCAGCTCGAGGTCGCCGCTGTTGAGGGCCGCATACACGTGGTCCTCGATCGGCTGTGGCGCGTCGGCGGCGGCGACGCACGTCAACGTCACCAACCGTCGGTCGCGCCGGCTCAGACCGGGCCGTCGCCACACCTCGCCGAACACGAACTCGCGGGTCGCCATCTCGAACGGCGTGGTCGCCGGCGGCGGGTCGACCGTCATTACCTGGCGGTAGGTCTGGTCGGCGACATCGTTGCCCATGCGGAACTCCCGGGTTGCAAGTGGGCCGACTGAACTCTAAGACGGTTGACTCATGTCGAACCCGACCAGCCTCACCTGGCCGGCGCAGGTGTAAGGGGGCAACTCCGTGAGCTTCGATCTCGGCAACGCGGTGGCGGTGATCACCGGCGCGGGCAGCGGCATCGGCCGTGCCACTGCCCACTCGTTCGCCCGGCGCGGTGCTCGGGTCGTCGTGACCGACGTCGACGCCGGTCGGGCAGCGACGGTCGCCGACGAGCTCGGTGAGCATGGGGTCGCGGCGCGCTGCGACGTCACCGTCCTCGCCGACCTCGAGGCCGCGCGCGACCTGGCCCTCGAACGCTTCGGCCGCGTCGACCTCGTCATGAACAACGTCGGCGTGATCGCCATGGGCGCGGTGGAGGAGATCCCGCTCGAGGCCTGGCAGCGCGTCATCGACATCAACCTGATGAGCGTGGTGCGCAGCAACTTCGTGTTCTTGCCTCTGTTGCTGCAGCAGGGATCCGGCCACATCGTCAATACCTCTTCGACGGCCGGGCTGCTCCCCTATGGCTTCGAACGCTTGCCCTACACCGCCACCAAGCACGCGATCGTCGGGCTCTCGGAGTCTCTGTGGTTGTACCTGCGGCCCCGCGGGATCGGGGTGTCGTGCCTGTGCCCAGCCGGTGTCGCCACCAACATCGTCGAGCAGATCACCTTCTACGGAGAGCCGAAGCCACCGCGTGGGCCGAGCTTTCCCATCGTGGACGCCGAGACCGTTGGCGAGCTAGTAGCAGACGGCGTCCGCGAGGGTCGGTTCCTCATCCTCACCGCACCCGAAGCCGCCGACGAACTGCGCGAGCACGGCACCGACGTCGATGCCTATCTGTCCCGTCTTGCGATCGAGGGCGCATGAGCACTCGAGGCGCGCCGGTGAGCGGCGGAGGCGGCACCGCATCAGACCGCAAGCTCCTCGTCATGGCCGGTGGCGACGACGAGCACGTCGCCCGGGCCGAGGGCGTGCCCGAGCCGACCGCGCTGGCGGAGCTCGCCCGACGCACTCTTGCGACCCTCGACTCCGGACAGGAAACACGATGACGCGACCACTCCCCCAGCTCACTCCGATGAACGAGTGGTTCTGGACATCTGGCGCCGACGATCGCCTGCGGATCCAGGGTTGCACCGAGTGCCGGACGCTCGTGCACCCTCCCGTCCCGGTGTGCCCGGCGTGCCGTAGCCGGTCGTGGGCTCCGACCGTGGTGTCGGGCCGTGGCACCGTCGTCGCCTTCACCGTCAACCACCACCCTTGGCACCCGGCGTTCGAACCGCCCTACGCGATCGCCAACGTCGCGCTCGCCGAGGACGCAACCGTTCACCTCACGACGAACATCGTCGGGTGCGATCCGGACGACGTGTCCATCGGCCAGGAGGTGGCGGTCCGGTTCGAACAGCACGAGGACGTCTGGATCCCGTTGTTCGAGCCGACAGGTACGAGTGACGCCGTGAACCGGGTGCCAGAGCCACAGCGGCCGGCTCCTCGAGCACCCGTCGCGAGCGATCGGTACGAGCACCGGGTGGTGCTCTCCGGTGTCGGTCGCTCGGCGATCGGACGCCGGTTGATGGTCGATCCCCTCTCGCTCACCGTCGATGCGTGCCTCGAGGCGGTCGCCGACGGCGGCCTCACCCTCGACGACATCGACGGCCTGTCCACGTACCCGGGCATGGTCGGCATGGGCTTGAGTGAGGGCGGCGTCACCGCCGTCGAAGAGGCGCTGCGGCTGCACCCGACGTGGATCAACGGCGGCGGCGAGCTCCCCGGGCCTGGTGGCGCGGTGATCGCGGCGATGCTCGCGGTGGCCGGTGGGTTGTGCCGGCACGTGTTGTGCTTCAGGACCGTGTGGGAATCGACGTACGCCGCGCTTCGCCTCGGGCCGGGATCGGGCGGCGGGCGGGTCTCCGGCCCGCTCCTCGAATGGCGCGCCCCGTTCGGCGCCATGTCGGCGGCGAACTGGATCGGCATGAATGCCAATCACTATCTCCATCGCTACGGCGCGACACGCGAGCTGCTGGGGTGGATCGCGATCAACGACCGCGCCAACGCGGCGCGGAACCCGGCGGCGATCTATCGAGAGCCGATGACGATGGACGACTACCTCTCGGCGCGGCCGATCACGAGCCCGTTCGGCCTCTACGACTGCGACGTCCCGTGTGACGCCTCGGTTGCCGTCGTCGTCTCCGATGCAACCGTCGCTGCAGACCTCCCCAAGCCGGCGATCCGGATCGAGGCCGTCGGCACGCAGATCACCGAGCGGATCTCCTGGGACCAGGACACCCTCACGCACGAGCCTCAGGTCATCGGTCAGTCTTCGCACATGTGGACGCGAACGAGCCTGCGGCCCGGCGACGTCGACGTCGCCATGATGTACGACGGCTTCACCTTCAACGCCATCACGTGGATCGAAGCGCTCGGCTTCTGCGGCTTCGGCGAGGCCAAGGACTGGCTGGACGGCGGGCGACGCATCGCGCTCGACGGCGAGCTCCCTGTCAACCCGCACGGCGGCCAGCTGTCCGAGGGGCGCACCCACGGCTTCGGCTTCATCTACGAAGCAGTGCAGCAGCTCCGGCGCGACGCGGGCGAGCGTCAGGTCGCCGGCGCGAAGACGGCTGTCGTCACGTCAGGAGGTGGCACCCCGTCCGGCGTGATGCTGCTGCAACGCGACGAGACCTGAACGGGGTTCGGGGCCCACGCCTCGTCTCTCGACAGCCTGATGCTCACGCGCGCTCCTCGCCCGTGACGCGACCGAACGACGCTAGAGGTAGCGACTCGAAAACTCCAACGTTAGTTTTGTCGCCTTGCAGGCCACCCCGAGCGCGTGCGCACCCACCGCTCGATGCGTACCTGAGCCGGAATGGTTCCCGGTGAGGTACGCACCGGCGAGACGATGGATCTGACCCTCTCACTCGAGGAGCAGGCGTTCGCGGCCGAGATCCGGGGTTGGCTCGCGGCAAACCTCGAGCTGCCCCCGCGGTTCGCGACGCTCGCCGAGGAGATCGAGTGGGGTCGCGCATGGCAGGCGAAGCTCGCGCGCAACCGCTGGATCGGCATCCACTGGCCCGCGGAGTACGGCGGCCGGGGCGCGTCGCCGGTCCAGGTCGCCATCTTCAACATGGAGTACGCGCGGTCGCGGGCGCTCCAGCCGGTCAACCGCAACGGCATCAACCTCGCCGGGCCGACGC
Organism: Acidimicrobiia bacterium; assembly: GCA_031177445.1. Classification (GTDB taxonomy): domain Bacteria; phylum Actinomycetota; class Acidimicrobiia; order IMCC26256; family JACDBD01; genus JAPSGP01. The sequence goes on along the minus strand of JAPSGP010000090.1, from coordinate 580 downwards.
TGCTCGCCCACGGCACCGACGAGCAGAAGCGCCGCTGGCTGCCCAGGATCCTGGACGCCCGCGAGATCTGGTGCCAGCTCTTCAGCGAGCCCGGCGCAGGCTCCGACCTCGCCAGTCTCTCGACACGCGCCGTGCCGGTCGAAGGTGGATGGTTGCTGTCCGGGCAGAAGGTGTGGACGAGCTACGCGCAGTTCGCTCGCTGGGGCATCTGCTTGGCTCGCACCGACCCTGAGCTCCCGAAGCATCGCGGCATCTCGTATCTGGTCGTCGACATGCAGGCCGACGGCATCGAGATCCGCCCGCTCACGTCGATCACAAGCGAAGCTGAGTTCAACGAGGTGTTCCTCGACGAGGTGTTCGTGCCTGCCGACCACCTCGTCGGTGCACTCAACGAGGGCTGGGCCGTCGCAAACACCACGCTGGCGCACGAGCGTGGCACTGCCTTCCCGTTCAAAGAGCAGGTTGTGCACGAGGTGTACCTCGACGAGCTCTATGCGCTCGCGCACCAGGAGGGCATGCTCGACGACGCGGAAACCGGCGACGCGCTCGCGCAGGCGTTCGTGGAGCGGCGGATCCTTCG
>JAPSGP010000617.1 GCA_031177445.1 Acidimicrobiia bacterium | reverse complement strand
GAAGCCTGCACCACCGGTGACGAGAGTTTTCACGGGCCTACTTGTCTACCACTTGCCCCACCAACTACATCGACGTACTCTACGACCCGTATGACCCGCCTCGGACGGCTCGGTGCCGTCACTTCGCTCGTAATGGCTGCATTTGCCCTCGTTGGTGGGCCGCTCGCTCACGCCGCTCATTGCGAACCCATCGACAATCCAGACCCGATTCCGGGCGAGAACCGAGATTGGTGCCACACCGCCCCTCCAACCGAAGAGCCCGATCCCACGCCGGCGCCAACGGCTACACCCGCGCCTACAACCGCACCAACCCCGCCTCCGGCAACGAGGCGACCCGCCATCACTCGCAGCACACCGCGACCCACGAGCGCCACGGTCGCCGACGTCGAGGTCCCTTCGGCCGAGCCGAGCGTGACCCCGGAGATCGTCGTAGAGGGCCCGATTGCCGATGAGGGGGCCCTCGACGTTGCCGAGCCATCGGCCTCGGCCTCCAGCTGGATCTTCGGGTTCATCGTTGGTCTCGTGATCGGCGGGTTCATCGGGCGTGCTTCCTGGGGCCTGCGCCGGCGCCGGCGGCAGCAGATCTTCGGCTAGCCCTAGAAGATCGAGCCGATCAGTTGGCGCGCTAGGCGCCACGGCCTCGACCAGGCATAGTCGACGATCGTGGCACGCAACGTCTTAGTAAGCGTCACCTCGAGCACGACGTCGCGGTCGAGGGTCCCCGTGAATCGCGTGTCTCCGGTCACACGCCAGCCGCGCGGAGGCTGGATCACGACGTCCAGACGGTCGGGCCGAGCCACGGGCTGGGGAAGCACGCGAAGTCGATAGATGAGCTCGCGGCCGGAGCCGAAGAATGCGGCCGGTACGGCCGACTCGAAGCGCACGCCGGTCCTCGACTGCGCGGCTACGTCGATCTGCTTCCGGTACGCCTGCAGCGACCCTTCCTGTGCACGCAGCGGGCTTATATCCTCGCCGGCCACGCGGAACGTCACGAGACGGTCCGACATGGGCCGCACGACCATCGCTATCTGCCTGCTCGTGCCGGGACGGATCCCCTGCACAGGCGAGCCGATCACGTAATCGGGCAATCCGGAGGACGGTGCGTCGTTGGTTAGCTCGACTTGGAGATCACCGTAGGCAACCGAGCCGTCTGGTTCGAGATCGACCTCGTAGCGGATGTTCCTTCGCAGGAACCAGTCGATCTTGTTCCCGGTCGCGTTTTGCGAGACGACCGAGAGCACGTCAGTAGCCGATCGTGCGCGATCCACGCCGCCGTCGAGGCCCAACGAGACGAACGCAGCTTGGTCGTCCCGGTGGATCGAGAACATTCGGAAATGGCCGGCCCCCACGGCCGCGTCGGTTGATCCGAAGGTCTCGGGGCGGAACTGCCTGTTCCCCGTCACGAGCTGGTCGAACGTCGTGCGGACGAGCTGCGTGAAAAACTCCTGACGATCATCGTCGCTCGCGATCCTCGTGTAGACGTCGTGCTGCGCGATCCGAGACACGTTGTCGGGCGTGAT
>JAPSGP010000616.1 GCA_031177445.1 Acidimicrobiia bacterium | reverse complement strand
TCGCACACCGACGAGAGCGCGTCGGCCAGTGCGACGTCCTCGGGCGTCCAGGCCTCGGGCCCGAACGGCGCACCCCAGATGCGCGACATCGCCCAGACCCCCAGGATGGCGGCGTTGAGCAGCGCGCCCGCGATCAGCACCTGCCGGATCGGGCGCAGCACGATCGCCATCGCCCACGACAGTTGCAGCCAGGCGGCCACGACGAAGAAGGTGCCGTGGGCCCACGTCAGGTCGTAGTGCTCGCCGCTCACCGCGAAGTGGATCACGCCGGCTCCGACCGACAGGGCAGCGAGGAGCCAACGCAGGTAGCGGCCGACGGTGCGCTCGTTCGTGGTCATGTTCCCCCCAATCACGCGATCGCGCGCCTCTTGCTTACCAGGGAGCCTTCCCCGATGGAACCCTCCTGAGAGGCTTCTCAGGAAGTGGCGAGGGCGATGCCGGCGGCGTCGCTGATCTGGCGGGACGATCGCTCCAGCGCGGCGGCGCAGTCGGCGTCCTCCAGCAGCGCACCGGCGGTGGCGACGTCGAACACCGTCGTGACCACACCCGGCTCCCGCCGTTGCCAGCGGGCCCCGATCTTTTCGAACACCGTCCGCATGGAGTGGTTATCGCTCAACACGTTGGCAAGGAAGCGGTGCACCGCGTTCTGGCGGGCGGGGATGGCGAGCGCGCCGAGCAGCAAGGTCGCGAGGCCGAGGTTGCGGTAGTCCTCGGCCACCCCGAACGCGAGCTCGGCGATTTCCCGGTCGGACGCCGTGCGCACGTAGCGCGCCGATGCCACCAGCTTGCCCTCGGGTTCCTCGGCCGGCAGCACGATCCACGCGAAGTGGTTGAGGTAATCGAGGTCGACGAGGTAGTCGATCATGCGCTGGCTCAGCGGAGCCATGCTGAAGAAGCGCTGGCGGTGCGATTCGGGCGAGAGATGATCGAGCGCCTCGGTGAGCCGCGCACGGTCGGTGGGCAACATCGGCCGCAGCACCACCTCGACGCCGTTGTTCAGCGTCACGGGCACCGGCCGCACTTCGGCGACGAGCCGCTGCGCCGCCGCTCGGGTGATGCGCGGGCCCACCCCGGGCGCGTCGAGCAGCGTGCCGAAGGCGTCGAGGTCGCCCACCAGCCCGACGAGCGGCTCTCGCGCGGTCACGGTCGCGCGCCGGGCCGAGCCCCGTAACAGCGCGAGCTCGCCCACGATCGACCCCGGCCCGGCGTGGCCGATCTCGTGCTCCTGCCCGTCGTCGACGCGGCTGACGACCGCGGTTCCGGACACGATCACGAGAAAGCCGTCGGCGGCCTCGCCCTCGCGCATCAGCACCGTGCCCGCGTCCACCGCCGCCGGCGACAGTCGGGCGAGGAGCGTCTCGAGGTCGAGCTCCGAGCAGTCCCGAAAGAGCTCGAGCTGTTGGAGTTGTGCGATCTCGACGCTCATCCCGTCATCTACCGCCGGTTCGAGCTTACGGAACCCTCCCCGATCTCGGCTCGCTTGCGCTCGCCTCGGGGGGGGGGGGGGGGGCGTGGAGGAA
>JAPSGP010000334.1 GCA_031177445.1 Acidimicrobiia bacterium | reverse complement strand
GCGTCGAAGACGCGCCACCCACTGGCGCGATCCCAGACGAGTGGTTCGGTGTCCGTGAAGGTGCGCAGTCCCGCACCTTCGTAAGCGCGACAGCGCTCGACGATCTCGGTCGAGGTCGCGCGCGTCTCGATCGCAGGCGTCATTCGAGGACCTTGCCGTCGGCCACGATCGGTTCGCCGTCGAGCTCGATCCTGCAGTCGAGGATCATCCCGTCGAGGTGGACGTCGCTTACGACCGCGCCGCCGTATCCACCCGCCGAATCTCCCATCGCCATGTGCGCGGTCCCGAGCCGCTTCTTCGATTCGGTGATGTCCGACGTCAATCGGGCGGCGGGATTCAGTCCGATACCGAGCTCACCGATGTTGCGTGCGTTCGCGACGCCCTCGATGTGTGCTTCCAGTCGCTTCGCATCCCGGCCCCCCTCGATCGCCGCGACCTCCCCGTTCTCGACGAACCAAACGAGCGGCTCGTCGAGACGCCCGAGATCGGTCATGACGTGTTCGATCACGACGCGACCGTTCGTCGTGCCTTCGAGGGGCGGGAGAGACACCTCACCACCGGGATACGCCGATACCTCGCCCGGGTTGCGACAGATACCGGTGAGCCAGCCTTTCGGGTCGCGACCTTCGATAGACATCGACACGTCGGTCCCCGCCGGAGACGTCACGCGCAGGACCTTCCCGCTCCGAAGCCGCTCGGCCACACGCTCGGCAACCGCCCGGATCTCGAGGAAGTCGGCGGCCATCGCGCCCCGGGTCCACGCGCTCTCGTCGCTCGGCGCGTTGAACGCGCCGCGGGTGCCTGCCTGTTGTGCCGTTCCTTTGGCTTCGGTGTGGTACATCGACGTGCTGCACACCGACACGACCACGTCGGCCCGCTCCATCGCGGCGGCAACGGCGGCCGGAGGCTCCTCACCGGAGCGCGTGCGCGTGGGAACCATCGTCACGATGGGGATCGCGCCCAGGGCGTGCGCCTGCGCGGCCAAGGAGACCGGCAGCGCGGGAGAGGTCCGCGTGTCGTAGAGGACCAGTACCGACTCTCCGGCCTTCACTCCCAGATAGGAGCTCATCACCCGGTGGGTCGCTGCGCTGAGTTCGACGATGACAGACATAGGAACCCCTTGGATGGATTTGATATCATATCAAATAGCAGAGGAAGGAGTCTCCCATCGGCACCGAGCGGTCGATCGCAGCGGAGTGGGCCCGCGCGGGGCGCCGGGTGCTGTCCCGCAGCTTCCGCCTTCACCGGCCCCGCGGCGCCTACTGCGGGCGCGGCTGGTGCCGCCAGTGCCCACTGCGCGGTGAAGCCGGCGAACCGCTCGCCTGTGACACGACGGCTCACGGGGTCGGGGTCCCCGCCCTCTTCGACCCCCTGAGAGTTGCGGGATCGGTGGGCGAGCGGCTCCACCCATGGTTCTTCGAGCGCCTCCTACACCGGCCGCGCCGCCTGCGTCAGAGGTACCTGGCCGCCCTACGGAGGATGTCGGCGGCGGGCGACTTGGCGGCGGAGGCGCGTCCCTCCACCGGCTCCGGCTTCAGCTCGACGTGTGACGTCCTGGTCGTGGGCGGAGGTCCCGCCGGTATCGGGGCCGCGCTCACGATGGCCGGCGCAGGGCGATCGGTGACGATGCTCGAAGCGAACCGCGTGGGCGGGTCGTGGCTACTGCGACGCTCGCTCGGCGACGACCTGCGGCGGGCGAAGGTCGCGCTCGCCGCGCTCGAGATCTCCGTCCTCGAGAACACGACTTGTTTGGGCCTCTACCCGGAGGAAGGGATCGCCGCCGCGGTCGGGCCCGGTGGCCCGGGCGAGGTCCGTTACGACGTCGTCGTGATGGCGACCGGCGCGTACGACCGCCCGTTGTCGTTCTCGGGAAACGATCTGCCGGGCATCATCGGCCTGCGCGGTTTCGAGTCTTTCGCGGGACAGGGGTCGTTCGATTCCAAACTTCGGATTGGCGTCTTCGGTGGCTCTGCTGAGGTCGAGCGAGCTCGCGCGATGGCCGACGAAACCGACGTCTCACTGTCGTGGATCGCCAGCCCAGACGAGGTGCCCGATCTCGGCGTGCCGGCCCATTCGGCCGTGCAGCTGCACCGGGCTCAGGGCCGGCGCGCGATCTCGTCGGTCGTCCTTTCGAGCGGCGCGCGGCTCGAGTGCGATTTCCTCGTGCTGGGTTTCACGCAGCCGACATGGGAGCTTGCAGCCGCGGCCGGTGCTCCCATCTCGTTCGCCGGCCGACCGCCCGTTGTTGTCGCGGAGTCACGGGTCGATCCGCCGGTGGTGGTCGTGGGCGAGGCTGCAGGGGATCTGGGGATCCGAACGGCGTGCGAGGACGCCGAAGGTCGTGTCCGCTCGTGGTTGCGCGGCGAGCCCGCGCCCACGCGTGTCGGTGAAACAGCACAGGATCCGGCTCCCATCTGTGACGACGCGTTCGTGTGTTTCTGCGAAGACGTGCGCGTTCGCGATGTGCAGAAGGCGGTCGCCGAGGGATTTACGCACACGGAGCTGCTCAAGCGGCGAACGGGGATATCGACGGGGCCGTGCCAAGGGAAACTGTGCATGCCTGCGTTCCTCGAGGTGGCGACGTCACTGGGCGTGTCGCCGGAGCTTCCGACCACGCGCCCGCCGCTGCGGCCCGTTCGTCTGGCCGACCTGGGAAGCGCTCGTGTCTGAGCGCTACGACGTTGCGATCGTGGGCGGGGGACTGACCGGGCTTGCGCTCGCGTGGGAACTGTCGAAGCTCGGGATCCGCCGGGTGGTGATCCTCGAGAGGGGTTACACCGGCAGCGGGGCCTCGGGCCGCAACGTGGGACGCATCCGGGCGATGCAGCTCGAGCCGCGTCTGACCCAACTCGCCCTCGCCGCGCAGGAGAAGCACGCACGCCTCGGCGACGAGCTCGGGATGAACACCTTGTTCTGGCGCGCGGGGTACGCCTGGGTGTTGTACGACCCGATCGAGGTAGAGCGGATGTCGGCGCTGCGACCGATGTTGCGGTCGTTCGGTGTCGAGACCTCGTTGTGCGATGCGAACGCAACCCTCGATCGCCTGCCGATCCTCCGTGGCGGCGAGCGACCGGCCGGGGCGCTGATAAGGCCTCGCGACGCCATCGTTCATCACGACGCGCTCATCTACGGCTTTCGACGCCGGATCCTCGATGCCGGGGTCACACTTCGCGAGACCCACGAGGTCGTCGACATCGAAGTGCAGGCCGGCCGCGTCGCCGGGGTCGCGGTGCGATCCGCGGGCCGCGACATCGCGATCAGCACCGACACGGTCGTGAACGCGGCCGAGGGCTGGTCGCCCGAGATCTCCGCTCTCGTCGATCTTTCGGTTCCCAATCGTCCGGTTCGCCACGAGGTACTCGTCACGGAGCCGACGCGACCGTTCATGCAGGAGGCCATCACGTTCTATCGGCCGATGGAAGGGTGGTTCAACCAAACGCTACGGGGCGAGATGGTCGCCGGCGTGAGCGATCCCGACGAACCCGTGGGACTCAATCATTCGAGCACCTTCGCGTTCCTCAAACGGACCGCGTCGACCCTTGTTGCCAAAGCCCCCCGCCTGGGACACTTGCGTGTCATCCGGCAGTGGGCGGGTGTCTACGACATGACGCCCGACCGCCTTCCGATCGTTGGCCCTGCTGGGACGGTGGCGGGGCTCTACCAGGCGAACGGGTACAGCGGTCGTGGATTCGCACTCGCTCCGGTCCTAGCCGAGAAACTTGCGCGCACCATCGCACGCGGCGAACAGCATGAGTTCCTTCGCTGGTGCGATCCCGGCCGCTTCGAGTCGGCAACCGATTGGGACCTGCACGGCGATTACTACTCCGGTTACCAGTACGCCGCTGCCAGCGCGGGCGGAGAAGGA
>JAPSGP010000333.1 GCA_031177445.1 Acidimicrobiia bacterium | reverse complement strand
GGCGTCGGTGACGTCGCGAAAGCGCGGCTGGCCGACCTCATCGCCCTCGTTCGCGTACAGCCGGACCGAGACGCTCCGGTCTCCGTCGAGCGTGCTGTTGTAGTGCTGGCCGACGACGAGGTCGACGCGACCGTCGCCGTCGAAGTCGCCGGTTGCGACTCCGGCGACGTCATCCTCGTCCCCGAACGTCGGCCAGCGGAACACGTCGTTGTCGACCTCGCGGAAGCGCTCGCCGTCGACGTTCACGAAGAGCCGATTCGACCCGGCGACGAAGAGATCGGGACGCCGGTCGCCGTCGAGGTCGGTGGCGGCGACGCCGAGGCCGTCGACACCGGCTGGGAGGCCGACGTCCTCGGTCACGTCGGCGAACTCGAGATCACCGGTGTTGCGGTACAGCGCGCTCGAACCGGCGGCGAACCGGTCTTCCACCAGGAAGAGATCGAGGCGCCCGTCGGCGTCGTAGTCGAACACGCCAAGCGAGCGCCCGCCCCGGCGATCGTCGAGCTCGCGTGCCTCCACGAACCGACCACCGTCGTTGCGCAGGACGACCGAGGGCGTCCGCCCGACCTGCGTGTTGTCGCTCACGTTGCGGGAGAGCGCGAGGTCGAGATCGCCGTCGCCGTCGAAGTCGGCGAAGGCTGCGCCACTCGTGCGCCCGCGCATCTCGGGGAACGTCTCGTCCACGTGGAAACCCTCTGGTCCACCGAGCAGGAGCCGATCCGGCGCGGGACCTGTCGCGCCGCGCTCGCGGTACACGTCCGCGGGACGGTCGGCGAAGTGTCCGACGAAGAGGTCGGTCCAGCCGTCGCCGTTCACGTCACCGGGCGCGACCGCGTGGCTGTACATCCCCGTCAGCGGCTCCACGAGCCCGCGCTCCTCGGTGGCATCACGAAACCCGACCCCACCGCCGGCGCCGGCACGCGGTGCCGAGTAGCACGCCGTGACCCGGCCGCCGGTGCTCGTGCTGGGCGCGGTCGAGGCGGTCGTGGCGGTCGTGGCCGGCGGCGCGCTCGTGGGCACACTCGGCTGCGGCGACGCGCGCTCCGAGTCGCCGTCGTCGCCTCCGCAGGCGGCGACGACCATCACGAGCGCGACGACCGCGGTGACGACTCTTCGGGTCACAGGTGCACGATCGCGAGGACAACCTCGCCGAAGGGCTCCTCGGATCCGCGCTCGGCCGCGTTCAGGCCCACGTACACGCGGTCGCCGGAGGGGTCGACCGCGACGTTGTAGCTGCCGCCGACCGTGAGCCCGAGCTGTTGCTCGGCGAGCGGGTTCAGCTCGGCGACGACCTTCTGGTCGCCGGTCGCGGCGTCGACCTCGACGAGGGGCGTCCCCTGCTCGTAGCCGTCGCCGTGCGCGCCGGGCACGTAGAAGAAGCGGTCGCCGTCGGGATGGAGCGCGATCGACGCGGTGTAGTCGCGGGCCTCGCCGAGGTCCTCGACCGCGCCGTCGGGGTGGAGGGCGAAGAAGCGGTCAGGGTTCTCCGTGACGCCGTACACGGTGCCGTCCGGCCCGGGCGCGGTCGAGGCTCGAAGCCGCCCGCTGCCGGGCAGGGTCGCGGGGAGCTCCTCGAGCTCGCCGCCACCGGGTCGCCACCGCAACAGACGCCCGCCCTCGGCGGCGATGTAGGCGCTGCCGTCCGCGCCGACGAGGATGTTGCGAAAGCCGATGTGGTCGCCGTGCTCCGATTCGAACGCCAGGCCGTTCCGTTCCGTGTCGTACACGAAGAAGGACCCACGGTCGCGGTCCTCCGAGATCGCGGGGTCGACGGCTTCACCGAACAGCAGCCCGTCGGGCGCGAAGCCCGCGAGCGACGGGATCCCGTGCTTCGGCACCGGCACACCCAGGGGCTCGAGCGCGAGCGTGCCAGGATCGATGCGGAAGAGCAGATCACCGTCGTACGTCGAGGAGTACGCGAGCCCCTTGCGGCTGCCCCAGTACGTCGAGACGTACACCTCGTCGCACGCGCCCGCCACGAGCTGGGCATGGATCTTGCCGTAGCCCCACGCTCCGCGCTCGTGCTCGACCTGGGAGAGCACGTCGGCGAAGCGGGTCAGCTCGCGTGTGTCGGGGTCGTACACGAACAGGTACGAGTTGCCGTCGGCGCCGAGATGGTCGCCGATCGTCGAGAGGTACCGGCCGTCGGCGAGCACGATCCCCTGGCCCCACTGCGACCACGGGTTGCCCTTGTACTCCGGTCGGGGATAGACGACGGCCTCGACCCGCGGCCCGTTCTCCTGTAGAACCTGGGCCTGAGCCCGTGGGCCGTCCGGATCGCGCCGCGCCGGGTTCGACGGGCAGTTCGCCCGTTCGGACGGCGCTTCCTCCGTCGACGTCGTCCGGTCGGTCGGCGAGGCGCTCGTGGTAGCCGGGCTGGGCTCGGGACGAGCGCGACGGTCGCCCGATCCCGATCCGCACGCGCCCGCCGACAGCAGCAACGTCACCACGACGAACCAGGCAACCAGGCGAGAAGGTCGGTGCGCGTCGTCCGCCGTCCTCGACGTGGCCGCCATCCGCGCCGACCATAGCGAAGCACCCCGTGCGTTCGCGCGCGCCTCCGCTGATGTGCGATCTCGGCAGCTTCGCCACCGGTCAGCGGAAGACGCTGCGGTGCGTGACCTCGCGCGCGGTGCTCGAAGGGTCGTCGGTCAGCGGGTACCCGTACTGCCCGAGATCGAGCCCGGTCAACTGCTCCAGGCGGATGTTCCCCGTCGCGTATCTCGACAGCAAGCACTCGATCACGGCAACGTCTTGCCGCGGAAGCACGCGTGAACGGTGGGTGAATACCGCGCGGTCGAGCGCGGCGGCGGCGCGGACGAGGACTCGCTTCCTCGGGAACCGCTCGAAGGGCGCGACAGCGCGATTCGCACATCGGAGGAACTCGAGCGCGGCCGGGGACAACGACACGTTCTCGGATCGCAGCGTGGGCCACGAAGGAGGCTCGGCTCCGGGGGCGATGAAGGCGTACAGCTCGGTCAGGAACCGCCGCTGGTCGGCGACGAGCAGCTCGTACGGCGCGACGAAAACGGCGTCGCGTCCGAAGAGCTCCTGATAGCACTCGACGACCACGTCGAAGTGCAGCCACACGTTGTCGCGGACCTCGTCGGCCCACTCGGCGAAGCGATGGGTTCCCCCGTTCCTCACGTGCTGGCTGTACGCCGACCGAAGCATCGACTCCTGGTTGCGCACGCAGACGATGATCTTGGCATCGGGATCGATCGCGTGGAGGCGGCGCGCCGGGCGACCACGACGGTGGAACGTCGAGAGATGCTCGGTCGAGAGGACGACGCCGGCGCAACCTCGCCGGGCGCGTTCGAGGAGCGCACGCAGGGGCCGGTCGTCGTACTCGGGCTCGTCGGTCCACAGCAGGTCGCGGATGAGCGGGTTGAGCTCGCCGAAGAAGCGACTTCCGTGCCCGAGATAGGCCCAGCCGTCGAGCGTGGGAAAGACGTGTCGCTGGAGGGTCGAGGTCGCCGTCTTACGGAACCCGATGTGGAACACCGTCGTCATGCTCGACCGACGTTCACGTGGCGCTGGCCGTTCGCCGGCAGCGTGTAACCGTACTCGTCGAGCGGCAACCCGGTGAGCTCGGCAAGCCGGACGTTCCCGGCAGCGAACGTGGGCAGCAACCGCTCGACGAGCTCGCGGTCGCGACGGTCGGTTCCTCCCAGTCGATCGAACAGGATGGGATCGACCCGATAGAGGAGCGACTCCACTCCCCGCCAGACGACGTCGAGCTCGATGATCGGGTTCGGGTTACGGGGCCCCACCGATCACCGACCTTGCCATTCCCACCGTGAACCGGCGCCTCTCGCCTCCGTCGCGCTGGGTCTTCCGACACGCCAATCGGCTCTTTCGGAGGTCGACCCG
>JAPSGP010000615.1 GCA_031177445.1 Acidimicrobiia bacterium | reverse complement strand
ATCGGGCGCAGTGTCGCCGCGCGACGATGGGCTCATGACCCATGTCTCCCGCCGGGTGCGCGCGATCAACGAATCGGCGACGCTGGCCGTCGACGCCAAGGCCAAGGCACTGCGCGCGGCAGGCGAGGACGTCATCGGGTTCGGCGCCGGCGAGCCCGACTTCCCGACGCCCACGCACATCGTCGAGGCCGCGATCGAGGCGTGTCTCGACGCCGCCATGCACCACTACACGCCAACTGCCGGTCTCCCGGCTCTGCGCGAGGGCATCGCGGCCAAGACGGCACGCGACTCGGGCCTCGAGGTCGCGCCCGAACAGGTGCTGGTCACCAACGGCGGCAAGCACGCGGTCGCGACCGCGCTCGAGCTCCTCGTCGACCCGGGCGACGAGGTGCTGCTGCCCGCGCCCTACTGGACGACCTATCCGGAGGCGATCGCCCTCGCCGGGGGCGAAACGGTCGCGATCCCGACGTCCGACGCCACCGGGTTTCGGGTGACGGTCGACCAGCTCGAAGGAGCGCGCACCAACCGGACGCGCGCGCTCATGTTCGTGTCGCCGAGCAACCCGACCGGTGCCGTCTACCCGCCCGACGAGGTCGAGGCGATCGGGCGGTGGGCCCTCGAGCGAGGCGTCTGGGTCATCACCGACGAGATCTACGAGCACCTGACGTACGGCGGGCACCGCTTCTCGTCGATGCCGGTGCTGGTCCCGGAACTGGCGAGCCAGTGCCTGGTGCTCAACTGCGTGTCCAAGACCTACGCGATGACCGGGTGGCGAGTGGGCTGGCTCATCGGCCCGCGCGAGGTCGTGGCCGCGGGTATCAACCTCCAGTCGCATACCACGTCGAACGTTGCCAACGTCTCACAGCGCGCCGCACTCGCGGCGGTGACGGGCGACCTCGAGGACGTTCGCACCATGCGAGCCGCCTTCGAGCGCCGCGGCACGACGATGCGCGAGATGCTGTCGGCGATCCCTGGAGTCGCGTGCCTGCCGCCACAGGGTGCGTTCTACTGCTTCCCGTCGTTCAGCGATGTCCTTGGCCGCTCGATCGCAGGACAAACGCCCATCACCACGCTCGAGCTCGCCGCGCTCTTGCTCGACGAGGTGCAGGTCGCGGTGGTACCCGGCGAGGCGTTCGGGGCGCCCGGATACGCCCGTCTCTCGTTCGCTCTCTCTGATGAGGCCCTGATAGAAGGTGTCCGGCGCATCGCCAAGGTGCTCGGCTGACCGCGGCGTCGCGGCACGAACCCTGGCGAAGAGAACTGGTGACGAGAAGGCGAGTCGATGAAGGCAGGGATCAAGGTCGTCCTGGCGGCGGTCGTCGCCGTCGTCGTGTTCGCGCTGCCGGCGAGCGCGGCGCCCGCAAAGAACGCTTGCGGCTTGCTCAAGACCTCCGAGATCAAGGCCGAGTTCGGCCCCGACGTGGGCAAGGGGAAGAAGGACATCGGCCCGGCGTGCACGTGGAAGGTCGAAGACGACCGGGCCGCGTCCGGATCTGGGACGGTATCGACCTTCCTGCTGCGGTCGCA
>JAPSGP010000332.1 GCA_031177445.1 Acidimicrobiia bacterium | reverse complement strand
AGGCACCGACGGTGACGACGAGCACGCCCATGGATCCCGAGGAGCGGGCGCGCGAGACCGACGGCCGGGCGACCGGCGCCGCGGAGCTGAGAGTGAGCGATCCCGAGACCGGCCGTGCGCTGCCGGCGGGGAGCTCGGGCGAACTCTGGCTGCGCGGCCCGGAGCTGTTCGTGGGCTACCGAGACCCGCAGCAGACCCGGGCCGCGATCAGCCGCGGCTGGTTCCGGACCGGCGACGTCGCCACCCTCGACGCCGACGGCTGGCTCACGATCGTGGGCCGCATGAAGGATGTGATCATCCGCGGGGGCGAGAACATCGCCGCCGCCGAGGTCGAGCGCGTGCTCGAGGCCCATCCCGACGTGCGCCAAGCGGTCGCCGTCGGATATCCCGACGAACGGCTCGGCGAGCGGGTGTGCGCCTTCGTCCTCACCTCACAATCGTTCGACCTCGACACCTGCCGGCAATGGTTCCGCGCGCAGGGTGTGGCGACGTTCAAGACACCGGAACGGGTGGTGCAGCTCGACGAGCTTCCGCTGCTTGCCGCGGGCAAGCCCGACCGCGCTGCGCTCAAGACGAGGGCGACCGCGCGCGAAGCACCTCAGTGAGCGGGGCTCCGCATCTCGTCGAGCATCTGCCGATCCTGCTCCGCCTGTTGCTCGAGCAGCATGAGCAGGTCTGCCTTCGCCTTCACGAACGTTTCAAAAGCGGTGCGGGGCTCCGGGCCCGACAGCGCCTGCTCGTCGTGTCGCCCCATGGGGAGGTCGCGGTACCCGGTCATCTCTGTCGCCGTGGACTGCAGCTTGGCGGCGATCTCACCGAGCTCGAGAGCCAGATTCGTGTATGCGTCGGCCTCAGGCTTTGTCTCCGGGTCTTGCATATCGAGCGCCTTCCGATGGACTTCGAGCACCTCAGCCATCGCGGCCGCCACCGCGGCGAGCCGGGCCGGCAGCACCGTGTTCTCGGCCACTCCCTTCCCGCACGTCGGCTCCTCGTCCACGGCATCCTCCCGTTTGGTCCCGTCTCGCGTGGGCACGTACCCAATCCCACGGCGCCCACAACCTCCGCCTACGAGGAGGATGAGAGATGTCTCGGGTTCTCCACGTCGCGGGGGCGGCAGCGCGTGGGTGCGTTCACCGGGTTGCACCGGCCTGGCGTGCCGTCGGGGATCTGCACGACGTAGGGACCACCCACCGCCGGCACCGGGATCATGAAGTCGGTGCTCACGATCTGCGCGCCGCTGCGGAGCGCGGTGTCGCGCCGGCGCGTGTCCTGGGCTCGGGCTTCGACGAGGTCGGCATCGCTACGCGTGCGCACGATGAACCCTTCGCGCACGAGCCGCCGGATCTCCCGCTCGTCGGGGTCGTCAACCTTGATCACCGCGGCCGACGGCGCCCGCTTCTCGGCCGTGACGAACATCGCCCGACCCTCGAGTGCCCGCCGTCCACTGAGCAGGAGATCCCGCGTCCCGCCCCCGTCGTTCAGGATGACCATCACCTTGCCCCGCATGGCGCGCAGCGAGGGCCATCCGCGGGTTGTGACCGCTTCGCGCAGCGTCTTCGACCGCCCCCGCACGTCGTCCGGGGTGATCAGCAGCTTCCCGAGGACGCGCCGTACCTGTGCGTCGAGCTCGTCGACGGCGGCGGCGTCGAACTCCCCCAGGCTGGGATCGAGGGCACGCTCGAGCAGCCCGTCCTTGGGCTCGACGAGGATGAAGACCGGAACGTGCCCGGGATGCGCGCGCGACCAGCCCTTCACCGTCTCGAGGCACTGCTCGAGCGGAGTGCAGTTGGTGTTGGCGTCGACCACCGGTGTGTGGACGACCGGGAACACGTCGCCGGGCGCGTTCGCGACGTCGAGCTCGAATCCACGGACGCCCTGGGTCTCCAGCTGCTCGTCGAGCGGGGCGTGCGAGTACTCGAGCGTGGCGCCGAGGTCGGCGGGGAGAGAGATGCTGGGCACGAGGTGGTAGCTGTTGTGCGAGGCAAGCACCTGCACCTCGTTCAGCCGCAGCTTCCGGTCCAGCGGGTAGGCGACCACCCGCTTCGCCTTGCCACCCCCTCCTCCGCCGCACGCGCCTACGGCGAGCAGCACTGCGGCGAGCAGCGCCACGAGCGAGGCACGTCCTCGGGACACGGCGGTGACGCTAGCGACCGGAGCGAGCCGCCAATGGGCAGCGGCGGCGGCTTTGCCGACCGCCGCCTGCGGGAGGCGTAGGCGAGCGAAGCGAGCCGGATAATGGGCGGCGGCGGCGGCTTTGCCGACCGCGCCTGCGGGAGGCGTAGGCGAGCGAAGCGAGCCGGATAATGGGCGGCGGTGGCGGCTTTGCCGACCGCCGCCTGCGGGAAATCAGATGACGCTCTCTCCGGCTTCGACGCGGGGGCGGAGGAGGGACGCCAGGCGCTGGCGGTGATACCCCGCGTCGCCGAAGCTCACCTGGTCGAGCTGCGCCCGCTTGAGGAAGAGGTGCAGGTCGTGCTCCCACGTGAACCCGATCCCGCCGAACACCTGCAGGGCCGAGGCCATCACGCGCTTCGAAGCGTCCGAGCACCAGATCTTGGCCGTCGACGCCGCCACCGACGCCTCCGGGTCGGCCGCGCCGATGCACCAGGCCGCCCAGTACGCGGTGGAGCGCATGCCTTCGACGTCCACGAGCATGTCGGCGCACCGGTGCTTCACTGCCTGGAAGCTGCCGATCGGGCGCCCGAACTGCACCCGGTCCTTCGCGTGCTCCACTGCGAGCTCGAGCGCCCGGCTCGCGCTCCCGAGCATCTCGGCCGACGCGAACGTCGCCCCCCGGTCGAGGAGTGCGCTCACCGCGTCGGCCCCGCCGAGGCGAAGTGCCGGCGCGGCATCGAACTCGAGCCAGCCCAGCTCGCGGGTCAGGTCCATCGCCGGTTCGCGAGTCGGGCGCGCGTCGGGGGCAAGATCGACCGCGTAGAGTGCCTCTCCCTCGGGCTCGTCGGCCGTCACCACTGCGAGCTCGGCCGACGGCGCGTACGGCACCGGCCCGCATCGACCATGGAGGCGATCGCCGTCAACCCGCAACCGAGCGCGTCCCGGCGCGCTCCACCACACGCAGCCGATGGCGCCGTCGAGGAGCCGCCCGACGCGCGATTCGTCCCTCGCGTCCGAGAGCGCGTGCAGCGCCAGGACCGTCGCCAGGTACGGCGCGGGAGCCACATGGCGTCCGACTTCTTCGAGCAGGACCGCGACCTCGACGGTGGACAGCCCGAGACCACCGCGCTCCTCGGCGATCTCGATCCCGGTCCAGCCCTGGTCGACCATGGCTTGCCACAGCGCGACGTCGGTTCCACCGCCGGCTTCGACCGTCTTTCGCACGTGCGACGGCGCGGCCCGCCGATCGAGCAGCTCACGCGCCCCGTCGCGCAGCGCGAGCTGATCGTCCGAGAGATCGAAATCCACGCTCGGAGATTACGCTGCTCGTGATGAACGAGAGCGAAGGGCCCCGCTGCTGAACGCCCCCACTGCTGGTCCCCGAAGGAGCGCACGATGACCGAGCCGCCCGCCGTACTCCGGACCGCCGACCACGAGGTCAAGCTCCCGGTGATTCGTGGCACCGAGAACGAGACTGCCGTCGACATCTCACAGCTGCGCAACGAGACGGGCTTCATCACCGTCGACTACGGCTACGTGAACACGGGATCGTGCGAGTCGGCGATCACCTACATCGACGGCGAAGCCGGCATCCTCCGCTATCGCGGTATCCCCATCGAACAGCTCGTCGAGCGCGAGCACCCGTCGTTCCTCGAGACCGCATACCTGTTGATCTGGGGCGATCTTCCTTCACACGCGCAGCTCGACGAGTTCAGGTACGAAGTGCGCCGGCACACGCTCGTCCACGAGGACGTGAAACGCTT
>JAPSGP010000089.1 GCA_031177445.1 Acidimicrobiia bacterium | reverse complement strand
TCAGCAGCGAGCAGATGATGGTAGTTCGCTGCTGACCAGGGTGAACCACTCCGGATCGAACGCGTGGCGTTGCCAGGCAAGAGCGACGTGGTGCGGCGCAACCGAGGAACCGTCGGCGGCTCGATCGCGCACGCCGACCCCGCCGCCGAGCTCCCCGCCGTCGCGCTCGCGCTCGACGCCGAGCTCGAGGTGGCGTCGGCCACCGCGTCCCGCACCGTGCCCGCATCCGAGTTCTTCGTGGGCACGTGGACGACCGTCCTGGGCGATGATGAGCTGCTCACCTCGATCCGGTTCCCGGTGTGGAGCGGGCGATGCGGGTTTGCAGTCGAGGAGGTGGCCCGTCGGCACGGCGACTTCGCGCTCACCGGCGTCGCCTGCGGCGTCGAGCTCGACACCGCCGGCGCGGTGCAGCGCGCCGCGATCGCGCTGCTCGGCATGGGGAACACGCCCGTACGAGCCAGCGACGCCGAGGGCGCGCTGGTCGGGCGCATCCCGAGCGAGGACGAGCTCGCCGAGATCGGTCAGCTTGCGGTTCGCGAGCTCGACCCGCCCGACGACGTGCACGCGTCGGCGCGCTACCGGCGCTCGGTCGGAGCGGGGGTGGTAGCGCGGGGGCTCGCGCGGGCGTTCACGGCAGCGAAGGAGACTGGATGAACGAGGTCCCCGTCACGGTCACGGTCAACGACGAGCGCTACCGCGCCTTCGTCGAGCCCCGCAAGACGCTGGCCGACTTCCTGCGGGAGGACTGCGTCCTCACCGGCACCCACCTGGGCTGCGAGCACGGAGTGTGCGGCGCCTGCACGGTCCTGATCGACGGCGATGCGGTGCGCTCGTGCCTGATGTTCGCGGTGCAGGCCGACGGCGCCGAGGTGGTCACGATCGAAGGTCTGGCGCCGCCGGGTGAGCTCGGCCCGGTGCAGGAGGCGTTCCGCGAGGAGCACGGGCTGCAGTGCGGATTCTGCACGCCCGGTTTCGTCGTGTCTGTGCACGCGTTCCTGGCTGCGAACCCCCGGCCGAGCCGCACCGAGATCCGCGAGGCGCTGTCGGGCAACCTCTGCCGCTGCACTGGCTACCAGGGGATCGTGCGTGCGGTCGAGCGGGTGGCGGCCGGGATCGCGGGCGCGCCGACTGCCGCGCCGACTGCCACCGGGGACGAGGCCGCCTCGTGAGCACCGCCGCGCCGGCCACGCCGACGGCGGCCCGCTTCATTGGCACGTCCGTCAAGCGCCGCGAGGACCGGCGCATGCTCACCGGCCATGGGCACTACATCGACGACGTCGTCGTGCCCGGCCTGCTGCACGCGGCGTTCGTACGCAGCGACCTCGCACGCGGCCGGATCACCCGTCTCGACGTCGAAGCAGCTCGCGAGCTCGAGGGCGTGCGCGCTGTGTACACGGCGGCCGACCTCAACGGCGGCCAGCACGAGTACTGGCAGACCATGGTCGGCCGCGACGCTCCATACCCACCGTTTCGCGCGCTCGCCGACGGCGACGTGCGTTACGTCGGCGAGCCGATCGCGATCGTCGTCGCCGACACCCGGTACATCGCCGAGGACGGGTGCGAGCTCGTGGAGGTGGACTACGACCCCCTGCCGCCGGTCCTCGACCCGCACGTCGCCGCGGACGACACCGAACAGGTCGTGCACCCCGAACTCGGCACGAACGTCGCCAGCGAGATCCCGGCGATGCCGAACCCCGACCTCGAAGCCGCGTTCGCGTCGGCAGCGCACGTGTTCGAGGAGACGATCTCGCAGCATCGGCACCTCCAGGTGCCGATGGAGACACGCGGCCTGGTCGCGCACTGGGACCCGGGCGCGCGGACACTCCGCATCTGGGCGTCGACCCAGAGCCCGCACGAGTACCGCGCCTTCTTCGCCCGGTACCTCGCCATCCCCGAGAACTGCATCCGTGTGACGATGGACGACGTTGGCGGTGGCTTCGGCCAGAAGGTCTTCGCCATGCGCGAGGACATGACGGTCGTGCTCGCCACCCGCAAGCTCGGCCGGCCGATCAAGTGGATCGAGGACCGACGGGAGAACCTGGTGGCGGCGTCATCTGCCCGCGCCGAGGACGTGCGCGTTCGGATGGCGGTCGACGCCGAGGGGCGCATCCAGGCGGTGGACGTCGAACACACCGAGGACGTCGGCTCCTACCCGGTGCCAGGCCCGGGGTCGAGCGCCGCGTTCACCGCCATGATGTTCACGGGCCCGTACAAGATCCCGCGCCTCGGCTTCCGCAATCGCGCCGTCTTCACCAACACCAACGGCAGGGCTCCCTATCGCGGGCCGTGGATGATGGAGACGGTCGGCCGCGAGATCATGATGGACCTCGTCGCCCGCGAGCTCGGGCTCGACCCGGCCGAGTTCCGCCTGCGGAACATCGTGCGCTCCGAGGATCTGCCGTTCACGACGCCGACGATGATGGTCTACGACTCCGTCACGCCCCACGAGACGTTGCTCCAAGCCGTCGATCTCGTCGACTACGAGGCGTTCCGGGCCGAGCAGGAGCGGGCGCGGGCTGAGGGCCGCTACCTCGGTATCGGCATCTCGGTCTACGTCGAGCCGTCGTCGATGGGCTTCGGCCTGATGTCGCAAGAGGTCGCGACGGTCCGCGTCGACAGCAGCGGCAAGGTGCAACTCATCATGGGCACCGCTTCGCACGGACAAAGCCTCGAGACGACCATGGCGCAGATCGTCGCCGATCACCTCGGCGTCGACATCGACGACGTCGTGTTCATCCAGGGTGACACGGACATCGCGCCCTACAACGCCGGCACCGGCGGGAGCCGCAGCGCGGTGTACTCGGGTGGCGCCGCGCGCGAGGCGTCGGTACGCGTCCACGAGAAGGCGATCGAGATCGTGGCCCACGCGATGGAGGCCGCGCCCGAGGACCTGGAGATCGATGGCGGCGTGATCTCGGTCCGGGGGACCCCGAGCCGATCGATGACCTTGCGCGAGGTGGCCGAGCTCGCCTACGTCGGCACCGACTCCCTGCCGCCGGGCATGGAGCCCGGCCTGGAGGCGACGGCCCGCTACAAAGGCCCGCGGTTCACGTGGTCGAACGCAGCCCACATCTGCACGGTCGAGGTCGACGTCGCGACCGGCCACGTCACGATCCTGCGGTACGTGGTGAGCGAGGACTGCGGCGTGATGATCAACCCGATGGTCGTCGACGGCCAGATCGACGGCGGCGTCGTCCAGGGCATCGGCGGCGTGCTGTACGAGCACATGATCTACGACGACAACGGCAACCCGCTCACCACGACGTTCCTCGACTACCTCGTGCCGACCGCTGCCGAGGTGCCCGACATCGAGCACGGCCATATCGAGACGCCGGCGCCGGGTAACCCCGGCGGCTACAAGGGGATGGGCGAGGGCGGTGCGATCGGGTCGCCGCCGGCCGTCGTGAACGCGGTCGCCGACGCACTTGCGCCGCTTGGCATCCGGGTCACGAACCAGCCCCTCGGGCCCAACGACGTGTTCGCGCTGGTCGAAGCGGCACGCGCCGCGACCACTTGAGCCGTGGGCCAGCTCGACGGGCGAGTCGCAGTCGTCACCGGGGGGAACGGCGGGATCGGCTTCGGTCTGGCCGAGGCCTTGCTCGACGCCGGAGCCGCCGTCGACATCTGGGGCCGCGACGATGCCAAGACGGAATTGGCGCTGAAGCGCCTTGCGTCACCGGGGCGTCCGGAGGTGACCGGGCGACGGTGCGACGTGTCGGTGGAGGAGGACGTCGAGCGGGCACTCGCCGAAGCCGTCGTCCGCCACCAAGGGCTCGACATCATGGTGGCGAACGCCGGCCTCGGGCACTTGGTGCCGTTCCTCGAGACGAGCCTCGACGACTGGCGCCGGGTCACGAGCGTCGACCTCGACGGGGTGTTCTTGTGCTTTCGAGCTGCGGCGCGCCAGATGATGAAGCAGACGGGAGGCGCGCTCGTCGCGGTGTCGTCGATCTCGGCGCTGCACGGCACCCCGAATGGCGCTGCGTACGCTGCGAGCAAAGCAGGGATCCTCGGGCTCGTGCGTAGCGCCGCGGTCGAGCTTGCTCGCTTCGATATCCGCGCCAACGCGCTGCTCCCGGGCTGGACGGAGATCGAAACCCATCCGGAGATGCGAGAGAACGAGCGCTTCGTCCAGATCACGACCCAGCGCACTCCGGCGCGGCGATGGGGAACGCCCGCCGACCTGCGCAACGCGATCGTCTTCCTCTCCGACCCGACGGACACCTTCCACACAGGCGACACGATCGTCGTCGACGGCGGCTACACGATCCAATGATGCGGGTGACGGTAGGTTCCACGCTGTGAGCACCGTCGAGTTGTTCGATCTCACTGGTCGCACCGCCGTCGTCACCGGTGGGAGCCGGGGCCTCGGGCGCGCCATGGCGCTCGGGTTCGCACAGGCCGGGGCCGATGTCGTGGTTGCCAGCCGGAAGCTCGACGCCTGCGAGCTCGTCGCCAAGGAGATCGAGGAGACGACCGACCGAGCTGCGCTCCCGTACGCGTGCCATGTCGGCAACTGGGACGAGCTCGACGGGCTCGTCGATGCGGCGTACGAGCGTTTCGGCAAGGTCGACGTCCTCGTCAACAACGCCGGCATGTCGCCGCTCTACGACCACGTGGTGAATGTGAGCGAAGAGCTGTACGACAAGGTGCTCGACGTCAACCTCAAGGGCCCCTTCCGCCTGACGGCGCTCGTGGGCACCCGCATGGCTGACGGCAGCGGCGGATCGATCCTCAACGTGAGCAGCGTCGGCGCGATTCGACCCGGCGCCACGATCGTGCCCTATTCCGCCGCCAAGGCAGGCCTGAACGCGATGACGGTCGCGTTCGCCCACGCCTTCGGCCCCAAGGTGCGGGTGAACTGCATCATGCCCGGCGGCTTCATGACCGACGTGACCAAGGCCTGGGACCTCGAAGCCTTCGAGCGGGGTGCGCAGCAGTTCGCACTGAAGCGCGGTGGTCAGCCCGAGGAGATCGTGGGGACCGCGCTCTACCTAGCCAGCGATGCATCGAGCTACACCACCGGCGCGGTGCTGCGCGTCGACGGGGGGATCCCATAGTGGCGGGGCCGCTCGCCGGCGTGCGCGTGGTCGAGCTCGTCGGGATCGGTCCGGGGCCGTTCGCGGCGATGCTGCTCGCTGATGCTGGGGCAGAAGTGCTGCGGATCCACCGCGCCGATCGCGCCGCCCAGGGTCGCGACCCTCAGGACGCCCCGGTCCTGAACCGCAGCCGGCGCTCGATCGCGGTCGACCTCAAGCACCCGGACGGCGTCGAGACGGTGCTGCGTCTCGTCGAACGGGCCGACGCACTGATCGAAGGCATGCGCCCGGGGGTCACGGAGCGTCTCGGCATCGGCCCGGAGTCGTGCCGGGCGCGCAATCCGCAGCTCGTGTACGGCCGGATGACGGGTTGGGGCCAGGACGGCCCGCTCGCCGATCGAGCTGGTCACGACATCGACTACATCGCGGTGGCGGGCGCGCTCGCGCACTTCGGCCGAGCCGGCGCACGACCCACGCCACCCCTCAACCTCGTCGGCGACTTCGGCGGTGGCGGCATGTACCTCGCCTTCGGGATCGTGTGCGCGGTGCTCGAAGCACGCGAGTCCGGGCAAGGCCAGGTCGTCGACGCGGCCATGGTCGACGGCGCCGCGTCGCTGATGGCGTTCGTCTGGGGCATGCGCTCGGTGGGCGCGTTCACCGAGGTGCGGGGCACCAACATGCTCGATACCGGCGCGCCTTACTACGACAGCTACGAGTGCGCCGACGGCGAGTACGTGGCCGTGGGCGCGATCGAGCCCCAGTTCTACGCCGAGCTGCTCGATCGGCTCGGGCTGGCGAGTGAAGAGCTCCCGCACCAGCAGGATCGAGGTGCCTGGCCCGAGCTGAAGCGGCGCTTCGCCGCCGTCTTCCGCACGCGCACCCGGTCAGAGTGGGTGGACGTGTTCGCGGGATCAGACGCGTGCGTCGCTCCGGTGCTCACGATGTCAGAGGCAGTGCAGCATCCGCACGTCGCCGCGCGCAGCACCATCGTCGAAGTCGACGGCGTCCTCCAGCCCGCCCCCGCGCCCCGCTTCTCTCGCACGCGGTCCGGCGCGCCGACCGGACCTGCCCGGCCCGGCGAGCACACCCGGCCCGCGCTGGCCGATTGGGGCTTCGGGGCCAGCGAGATCGAGCGCCTTCACGAGTCGGGCGCGATCGCGTCGGCGCCCGAGCCGCAGCATCGGTCCACGCCGTCTGCCAGGGGTGACAGACTGACCGCGCCAACCGACTCCGGCCGGGCAAGGAGCTGAGATGATCGACGACGTCCTCCAGTACGAGGGCAAACGCGCGGTCGTGACCGGATCGGCGTCCGGCATGGGCGCGGCGACCGCGCAGATCCTCGTCGACCTCGACGCCGAGGTGATCGGCCTCGACGTCAAGCCAACCGAGGTGCCGGTGAAGCGCCACATCGACGTCGACCTGCGCGATCGTGCGTCGATCGACGCGGCTGTCGAGGCGATCGGCAGCCCCGTGCACGCGGTGTTCAGCGTCGCCGGCCTCCCGGGCGAGCCGTTCTCGGACCTCGACACGATGCTGGTGAACTTCGTCGGCGCCCGGCATCTCATCGAGTCGCTGGTGCCGAACATGCCGCCGGGGTCGGCCGCGGCGTGCGTGGCGTCGAACGCGGGGCTGGGCTGGCAGCAGGAGATCGCCGACCTGCTGCCGCTCGTCACGACCGAAGGGTTCGACGAGGGCAAGGCGTGGCTCGAGGCGAACCCCGAGCGCATCGCCACCGGGTACATGCCGTCGAAGAAGTTCATCAACGCGTGGGTGGCGTGGCGGGCGGCGTCGCTGCTCGAGCAGGGCATCCGCCTCAACTGCACGAACCCGGGCCCGACCGAGACTGCGATGATGCCGACGTTCGAGGCCCAGGCCGGCAAGGAGCTCATCGACGCCTTCATCGGCCCGTCGGGCCGGCGTTCGACCGCCGAGGAGCAGGCCTGGCCACTCGTGTTCCTCAACAGCCTGCGCTGCTCCTACGTGGCTGGTGAGGCGCTGCACACCGACGCCGGCTTCCTCGGTGCCATGGTCACGGGTCAGATCAACGTCGAGATGCCGGCGCAGTGAGCGTCGGCGGCTGACCGCAGCAGGGGAACAGCGCCGGTCCGACGTCGTCAGGCCTGCGGCTCACTGCGCCGCTCCTGCAGGAGCCAGGTGTTGCCGTCGGGGTCGGCGAAGTCGGCGAACGAGTTGTAGTCGCGCCGATCGGGATCCACGCCCGGCTCCCAGCCTCCCGGGCCCATGTGGCGGATCTCGCTGACGTCCACGCCCCGGCTCACCAGCTCGGCACGAGCAGCTTCGATGTCGGTGACCACCAGGTGGGTACCCCGCACCGAGCCCGGCGCCGCATCCGTGATCCCGATCCCAAGGGTGACCGAGCACGCCGAGCCGGGCGGCGTCATCTGGACGACGCGGAACTCGTCGCCGGTGCGGTGGTCGACGTCGAGGTTGAACCCGGCCTGCTCGGTGTAGAAGGCCTTGGCCCGATCCACGTCGGTGACGGGAAGCAACACGAGCTCCAGCTTCAGGTCCATGGGTGCAGCCTCCTTCGTCCGGTCAGCTCTCGTGGTTGCCGACGTCGTACGAGATGAAACGTCGGTACCCGCGAAAACTCATCGGTGAGGCGACGAGTTTTTCCTGGCCTCAGCCGGGCGAGCGGTGATCGTGGCGATCGCCGCGCCCAGTGCAACCCCGGTGCCGTCCCAGTGCGCCTCCATCTCGTCCACGAGCGCGGCCGTGACGGCGTCGACGATCTCAGGCGGGGTTCCCTCCAGCAGGCGCGCGAGCGGTCCGAAGCCCCGTCCCATCTCCACTGCTTCCTCGGACGTGGTGCCGGCGCCGCCGACATGGAGCTCGAGGTCGTGCGGTTCGAACTCGACGTCGACCCAGCCGGCCTGCTCCAGGAGCGGCGTCACGTACTCGGGTAGCCCGTAGGCGAACGGCCCGGCATCCGGTGGGTCCGGGCTCAGCTCGTATCCGTGCTGCGCGGCGACGCGCACGGCGACGTCGACCGCGAGCGTCTGGAACTCCGATGCGTCCCGGGGCTGCCATACGGCAACTGCGAGGCGACCGCCCGGCCGGGTCGTGCGGCGCAGGTTGGCGAAGGCGGCGACGGGATCGTCGAAGAAGATGGTGCCGAAGCGAGAGATCACCCGATCGTGCGCCGCCGGGGGGAAGGGCGTGCGTGGCGGCGTCGGCGGCGACCCAGGTGATGGGGGCGCTGTTGGGAGGGACCGGGACGGCTGCGGCCTCGGCGATCAGCGCCGCCGAGATGTCGATCCCGGTGACCCGGGCGCGCGCGCCCACCGCGACCGCGGCGGCCCTGGTCGTGACTCCGCGACCGCAGCCGACGTCGAGCACGGCGGCGTCGCGTTCGAGGCCGGCGATCGGAATCAGGGCGTCGTCGACCGGAGCGATCATCGCCTCGAGCCGATCGGCGTGGGCCGACCAGCGCGTCGAAGCTTCGCCGGCCCAGTCGGTGCTCGTCAGCCCGGGCGCGCCGCGCCCCGCGAGAGCGCCCTCGCCGTTCGGGATGCCGGTCCTTCCGCTGGGCTCCATCGCCGGCTGCAGGCACCTCCCCAGACCTCGGACCTACTGAGAACGATTCTTAGTCTAGCCGGACGCGCTCCCCGCGCCTCGCTCACAAATGAAAACGCCGTTTCGACTTAGACTGCCGGCGTGCTGATCCTCGACTCGAGCACTCGCGGCCCGCACCAGCCGGCGTGCGGGACACCGCCACGCCTTCGGGGCTCGGTCCGCCGCACCTCGAGCATCGACACCCATCGCCACGACGGCCCCGCGGGCCGGATGGTGATGCGCGGGCAGGCCCGGGATCTGGCGACGACACTCGGCGGCGACGGGGTCACCTTCGCCGCCGCCGCGGTGGTGGCCCAGGTCGACGGCGCCACCCGGGCCCTGCGCACCCTCGCCACTCAGCCGGAACGGCTCGCGCTGCAGCGCCTCGTCGGGACGGCCGTCGGGCCGGGATTCCGAGCCAAGGTCATGGAGGTCGAGCCGGAGCGCCGGGACGATCACAGCCCGCTATCGTTGCTCCTCGACGACCTCCCGGGCGCCGCACTCGTGTCGGGCTACGCGTGGCTACGCGCCGACGTGATCCCCGCGCGTGGCGACACGCACGTCGCCGCCAAGGAGGACCTGTGCGCCGGATGG
>JAPSGP010000008.1 GCA_031177445.1 Acidimicrobiia bacterium | reverse complement strand
CGCAGCTGAACATCGTCGATCATGACGAGCCCCCCGACTCGTAGACGCTCAGCGCTGTAGTACCAATCGAGGAAGGGTGTGGGGAAGGCGTGGTCGCCGTCGATGAGCGCGAAGTCGAGCGGTAAATCATCGAGACTGGGAAGAACGTCCTGGGAGCGCCCAATGATGAAACACGTCGTCGCAGTGTCGACGCTGTGCGCATCACACCAAGCGAGTATCCGCGCGCGCTCTCGTTCTTCTGGCGTGACGACAATGTGTTGCGCCCCGATCGATGCGAATACCACGGTGCTGTACCCAGCGCCGGTCTCGAGCGTGCGATCTCCGGGTCGCACTCGATCGATGATGACCTCGAGCGCCTCCGAGCTGAGCTGCCAGTTCTCGTACCGGTTGTCACTCCAACCGTGAAGGCGCGCGTCGCTCGCGCGGAGCTCAGCGAGGAGTGTTCGGGCGTTCTCCGGGTCCAAGGTGCGGAACTGTAGCCAGGTTGGGTTCCAGGACGGCTGAGTATCGACCGACGGCGGATAACGTCCGGCTCGTGAATCGGAAAGCGCGGGTCGTGAGGACCGCAGCGGGCGCATCGGGTCGTCCCATTCACCGTGCGCTTTGGGTGACCGAGGAATCGCCAGACCGAGACCTGGGTGGTGGCAACATTCGGCTTGCTCATTTGTTCGAGGCATTGGCGGGCTCGCTCGAGACGCATCTGCTTGCCATCGGCCGCGTCGACGACGAACGAGTCCAAGCTGCCGCCGCGAGCGTGACGACGCTGGCGAAGCCAAGGGTCTGGCACCCGCGGGGGCCTCTGACGCGGCGGTTCGCGACGCTGGCGTTGGCCCTCTTGTGGCGAGAACCTGCCACCACGTACGACGTTCGGCGCGCTCGGCGTGCCCTCGCAAGTGCGCTCCACGACCGCCGAGATCAGCTCGATCTCGTGCTCGTCGAACAGGAGGCGCTGGCGCCACTCCTCGACCGGCGCGACGGATCGGTGTGGGCAATCACCTTTCAGCACGTGCTCTCGGTGATGGCGGCTCAGTTGGAGAAGCACGCTTCAGGGCGGCGGCAACGGTGGCTCCACAGACGCGACCGCGAGAAGGCGCTTCGGCTCGAATGCTGGGCGATGCACTCGTATGACGTAGTGATCGTCTGCTCGCCTGAAGATGGCGAGTACCTCGAGCGGATGGCCGGCGGCGATCACCGTGCACGAATCGTCGTGGTGCCCAATGGCGTGGACGCTGATCGGTACACCGCGACCCCCGTACCGGTCGCGCCGCGCATTCTGCTACCCGGAACGCTGACGTTTGCGCCCAATGTGTATGGCGCGGTGTGGTTCTGCCACGAAGTCTTGCCGCTGGTTCGCGATCGAGTTCCAGAAACCACCCTCGAGATCGTCGGTCGGGACCCGCATCCGGATGTCCTCGCCCTCGACCACCTGCCGGGCGTGCGCGTGCGGCCGAACGTGCCCTCGATGGTTCCGTACTTCCGGGCCACGCGCGCGGTCGTCGTGCCGGTGCGAGTCGGGAGTGGAACGAGGTTGAAGGCCCTCGAGGCCCTTGCATCCGGCCGTCCGGTCGTCGGCACGAGCGTCGGGCTGGAAGGTCTCGGCTTGATCCATGGTGAGCATGCCTTGATCGCCGATGTGCCGGAGGCAATGGCTGACGCCGTGACCCAGGTCCTCACCTGCGACGACCTTGCGCGTGGGCTCGCCGAGCGTGGCCGCGATCACGTGGCGGCCTGCTACGGGTGGGAACGAATCGGAGAGCAATTCGTGCAGGAGTTGCTCATGAGCGCTCCGCAGAGGTAAACGCACGGTCATGACGAGCGCGTCAGCTGATCGCGGAGCCAGTCCTCTGGAGGTGGTGAACCGCCTCGTTGCGACCGCGCCACGCTTTCATGGCGTCGACCGCGAGCTCGACTCGGCCGACTCTCTGCGCACAAGCACCGGCTCGTGTGACTGGCGACTCGGTGAGCCGGTTCTCCGCTTCCTTGCGACGACGGTGCATCCCGAGATGACGACACTCGAGACTGGCTGCGGGTACTCGTCCGTGGTGTTTGCCGCCTGTGGCTCCCGTCACACGGTGATCTCGCCGATCGGGCAAGAGCATCAGCGAGTGCAGGACTGGTGTCGCGACGAGGACATTGATACGAGCGAGATGCAATTCGTAGCGAACGCCTCTGAAGCCATTCTCCCCTCGATGGAAGGCCCGTTGGACCTTGTGCTGGTCGACGGCGATCACGCCTTTCCGTTGCCGATTCTCGACTGGTACTTCACGGCACGCCGGCTCAGGGTCGGAGGGCTGCTGATCCTCGACGACGTACAGCTACGCGCGGTGGCGCTGTTGTGCGACTTTCTCGATCAGGAAGCGGGCCGCTGGCGCCATGAGAATACGATCGATGTCGCCGCCGTATTCACCAAGCTCTCCGAGGATGCGGGGGCGTGGATCCCATGGAAGTTTCAGCCTTGGGGCGCTGAGCCGATCGCGCGGGGATATATCCCTCGACTCCGCCAGGTATTCCGCATACGCAGCCGAGTTCGCGGTCTCTTCGGCGTCGGACGCGGGGGCGCTGCCAAGTCGTGATCAGGCGACCCGACGAGTGATCAGAGGAACAAGGTGCGGTAGCGAATGGAGCCGCGAGCCAGCGCAGCGAGCTCGACCGTATCGACAACAAAGGCGTGTCCGAGATACTTGACTCGTCCGGTCCAGCTCGGGTGCACGGGCGCGATCCGAAGCCGGTAGCGCATGTACGGCAAGACGAGTGTCGCGCCCACTGCGGTCGCTTTGTCTCGACGGACAAGAAGCGCGAGTCCTATGCCCCCCAGGGCGAGGAGCACAACCCTATGGCTCGGTTTCCAGAAGAGCCGCGAGCCATGCCGGACGCGTAGCTCTGGGTGCTTGGCAACCGCGCCGACTACGCCCTGCCAGCGCCACGAGTCGCGTATGGCGGATCGAAGGCTCGACGGTCGCACGTCATGCTCGACCACGGCAGTGCCTTTGAACACGAATCGCGCTCCAAGATCGAGGCACCGCAAGGCGAGGTCGGTGTCTTCTCCTGCCGGGTGCTGAAAGGCCTCGTCAAAGCCGTCAGCGACCTCGAGCAGCTTGCGCCGATATCCCATGTTGCACGTCTGGAAGAACCCGCTCGGCTCGACGACTTCGAGCGTTCGACTGAATGGCCCGTTGTTCATCAACTGGTCGCGTGCTGGGATGGTCGTACCCTGGACAACATCGCTTTCGGCAAGGGCGTCCAGCAGATTCTCGGCCCATTCGGGGCGGGGCTCGCAGTCGTCGTCAGTGAAGAGGACATACTCCCCTCGTGCCGCCCGCCAGCCCAAATTGCGCGCCGCCGCCGGCCCCGAACGACGGGCAAGGCGCATCGCGCTGACTCGGATCCTGCTCGATCCCTGAATCTCTGCTAGCGCCGACGACGTATCGTCTGTTGACGCATCGTCGACGACGATCAGCTCAATCGAGGGCGCGACGGTCTGATTCTCGATCGCCGTGCAAAGCCGCGGCAGCAGGTGCGCGCGATTGCGCGTCGCAGTCACGACGCTTGCGATGATGCCGGGCCCGTCGGCTTGCATGTTCGTCACGGGCTCATTTGAGCACGACCGGCGGTACCCGTCCGACTCGCCGCTCGCGCGACGATGAACCTGTGGACTCGGGGAGCGACCTGAGAGTCGCCTATGTCGTAGACCGGTGGCAGCAGCGGTCCGAGACCTTCATCAGCGAGGAGATCGTCGAGCTCCGCCGTCAAGGCGTGCGTGTCGAGGTGATCGCGCTCGGCCCTGGCGACATCGAACCGCCGCGCGACGAGCCCGCGATCCGCCTCGATCTGCTCTTGGACCGCACCTCACGGTTGGACGCGGTCGTCGCGATGCTCCGCCGGCCGGTGGCCGCAGCCCGTTTCGGGGCCGAGCTTTTGCGGATGACGCCGGAGCGACCGCCGTGGCGCCGGATACTCCCGGTCGTCGCGACGCAACTCCGCGGTGCGCGTGTGTCGTGGGTGCATGCACATTTCGGTTGGGAGGCATCGGGTGTCGCGCAAGCGATCGCCTCTTTTCTCGGCACCGGCTGGTCGTTCACCGCCCACGCGAACGACATCTATGTCCGCAACGAGCATCTCGGCCGGAAGCTACGCCAGGCATCGCATCTCGTGACGGTCTGCCAATACAACGTCGACCAGCTGCGTAGCCAGTACTCCTATGTTCCGGACATCGATGTCGTCGTGTGCGGCGTCCTACAACCCACCGGGAACGGGAACGCGCCGCCGACCGAAGTCGACGTGCTGGGCGTCGGGCGCTTGGTCGAGAAGAAGGGCTTCGATGTGCTCATCGAAGCGTGCGCGCAGCTCGTCAAGGAACGGCCGGAGCTGAGAGTCGAGGTAATAGGAGATGGGCCGGAGCGGGAGCCACTTCATTTGCAGATCGCCAATCATGGTCTCGAGGCGAACGTCCGCATGGTTGGCGACCTGTCCCATTCGGAGGTACTGGAGCGCATGGAGCGGAGCGCGATCGTCTGCCTCCCTGCTCGCATCGCGGGCGATGGCGACCGGGAGTCGATGCCGGTGGTTCTGAAGGAGGCGATGGTTCGGGGCGTGCCCGTCGTTGCTTCGGACGTCACTGCGATCCCCGAGATGGTCGACGATCGTGTCGGCCGACTCGTTCCCGCCGACGACGTCGACGCACTCACCGCCGCGCTGGACGAGCTCTTGGGCGACGAGCAACTTCGATCCGAGCTGGGAGCCGCGGGCGTCGAGCGCGTGCATCAACGCTTCCTGCTCGCCAGTGAGGTGCGCAAGCTCCGAGCGGACTTCGAACGGTGGGCGCGCTAGGTGGCACGCGCCGCGGTCATCGTTCCAGTCCGCAACGGTGCACACCTCCTTCGTCAATGTCTCGAACCTTTGATCGAGCAGGCCGACCCGTTGCGGGCCCAGGTAATCGTGGTCGACGACGCCTCTCGCGACGGGAGTGCCGATCTAGCTGAGCATGTCGGCGCGCGAGCGCTCCGGCTACCGGCGCCGTCGGGCCCGTATGCCGCACGGAACAAGGGGTGGCGATTGGCCGACGCAGAGGTGGTCGTGTTCACGGACGTCCGGTGTCGGGCCCGCACGGGATGGCTCGAGGCGATGGTAGGCGCCCTCGGCGACCCCTCTGTTGCGATCACCGGAGGCGATGTCATCGTCGAGCCCGGTCGTGGTGTCGGAGCTCGCTTGGTCCGAGCCGCGCAACCTCTGGCCCCGGGTGCGGCGCACGAGTTCCTCCCGTGGTTCCCGACGGCGTGCCTCGGGACTCGCCGGTCCGTGCTCGAGGCACTGGGCGGGTTTCGCGAACGCCGCGGCGGTGCGGATGTGGACTTCTGCTGGCGCGCGCAGCTTTCCGATCTTGGCCGGCTCGAGATCGCGAAGGGGGCAACGATGGACTGGGAGGCGCGTCCGTCGATGCGCGAGACGCTCTCACAGATCCACCGCTACGGGTCGAACTATCGGACGCTCCAGCAGGAGTTCACTCGCTATGGATGCCCGGCGACAGCGCCAACCAGATTCGCCGACGACGTACGAACCGAATTGCGGAACGTTCGAACTGCCGTTCGCGAGGGCGGTCTCCGCTCGGTGCGAGGGACACTGAGCGGTGCTCTGTATCGCACGGTGTTCGCCTCCGGGTTTCGGTCGGCGGCCCGATCCGAGTAGTCGCAGTCCGCGTGCGCGAGGACGTACACCATTGAGCGGATCTGGCTGCCGAGCGCCGCGCCGCTAGGATCTCGCTCGCCGTGGCCACCTCCGAGACGAGTACACGAAGCACGGAGAACCTGCAGCGTCGACTCGGCGAGCTGCTCTGGTATCACTCGATCGACGTAACGCCAGGCGTCACGACGCGCGGATGGTGGGACCTGCGCCACGCGCTGCCGCTGCTGCCGTTCCCGGACCTGCGCGGCCTCCGTTGCCTCGATATCGGTACTTGGGACGGCTTCTACGCCTACGAGATGGAGCGGCGGGGGGCGGCCGAGGTCGTCGCCATCGACCTCGCTGATTTGACCGGGCTCGACTATCCGCCGGCGTTGCAGTTGGACCGTTCGTTCGATCGCAGCCGTTCGGGAGTGCAGCAGCGCTCTGCCGGTTTTCGGCTCCTGCACGAGCTGCTCGACTCGAAGGTCGAGTGGCGGGATGTGAGTGTCTACGACGTCGACCACGCGGGGTTGGGCAGGTTCGACTTCGTGATGCTGGGCAGCTTGCTCGTGCACCTACGAGACCCGGTGCGGGCGTTGAACGCAATTCGCAAGGTCACGTCCGGGCAGTTCTTGTGTGCCGACTTCGTGCACCTACCAGCACAGCTGCGGGCGCTCGGCCGTCCGATGTTCGAGCTCCGCGGGCTGGGGAGCGATTTTCAGTGGTGGCTGGCGAGTGACGCCGGCATCCGGCAGCTCCTTCGAGTCGGCGGCTTTGAAATCCAAACGGTGTCGCCGTTCTTCCTCCTGCGCCCGGGCGCACACGGTCGTTCCGTGATCGATCACAAGGGAGGTCCGCGCGAGCTCGCTACTCGGCTGGCCAACCGCGTCTTCACGGGCGACCGCACAGCGGGCGGACACCTCCACCGCGCGTATCTGAGCGCGCCAGCCTTCTAGGAGCCGCGCTCTTGCGCATCGGCATTCACGCGACGCCAGTGGTGGCTGACTAGGACCTGACCCTCATCCGCACGAGCCGCCGATACACGGGGAGCTGCATTCTGGTCGGAAGCCGGCGGATGAGCTGGGTGGCCGGCGTCTGGTCCTCGAGGGGTGTGCCCGCCCATGGCGTCGATGCAAGGGTGCGCCGGTACTCGTCCCGCCAGGGATGCTGGCAAAGGAAGTGCCATGGTTTCAGCAGGCTCGGGCCCTCGAAGTGGAGGATTGCTGGTTCCGTGGTCGCTTCTCGAACCGCGTCTCGACCGAACACGTCCCGCGCCCACGGTCCCCAGAACCACAGGCTGTTCATGGCGTTCCAGCGGGGATGAAGCGGATGCCAGCGGCCGGCGAACACGATGTTCAAGGCGTCCTGATCTGGCCACACGAGGTTCCCGCGCTGCTCGCTCGCGAACTGAGCGAGCTGGCCCGCGGAGTTGTCTTCGCGCATGCGATCGAGATCCATCAGCAGTACGCCGCTGTTGAAGAATCCCTTGCCGTCTTCGATGCCGAGCCCAGCAACATGGTCTCTCATCACGGGTTCGACCACGTTCGCCACTGCGCCGAGTGAGTCGCCCTCGAGATCCATGTGCCAAAGGGGTTCGGGGGAGTCCACGACAAATGTGTCAGCATCGAGATAGAGCACACGAGACAGATCCGGCAGCAGTTCGGGCAGCAGGAACCGCAGCCACACGATGTGCCCGAATCGATTCACAGATGGGAGCGCCGAGACCCGGCTCGGATCGATGTCGTACAAATCGATTCGAGAGCCGGCGTTGTGCACCATGTCGAGCAACCGCGAGCCGTCCCTCGCCGACAAGCTGGAATCATGAAGGAGGTGAAAGTGAACCCGGCCGACCGAATGCTGCTGCAGACAAGACTGCACGAGTGTCGCAGCCCACGAGATGTAGGCGGCATCCGACGCCACCGCGATGTGCACGACCTCGCTCCGAGTCATTGCTGGAGCTGGAAGAGACAGAACCGATCGTTGATTTCGATGAGCTCGCGTACCGCATCGTCGGCGAAGACTCGTTCTTCTGCGACGAGGCGATATCCGGCCGACTCGATCGCTGGCAAGTAGTCGATCCGGGAGCTGTCGGCTTCGAGGGAGAGGAAGCCCGCGGCCTCGTTGGGGACGAGGAAGAGCCAGGGGACGTGGAGACGAGCAAGCTCGCGCATCCACCACTCCGTTGCCGCGAGCGTGCATTCCGAGAAGCTGTGGACGTTGATCGCGAGATCGAATGAGGCCGGGGGCAGGTTCGGCACCTCGGGCAATGGGACGACCCGTGCCGGCGGCGCGACGCCGCGAAACTGTGTGTAGTACTCGCAGAGAAACGTCGACTCAGGCACAGCATCGACACAGCAGTAGTCCGAGAGCCCGCTGAGCGCGCTGCTGGCCCGGTGGGCCAGGCGCCCGTAGCCGGCTCCGATGTCGATCAGGCGCAGACCGGTGCGGCTGAAGACGTCGAGGTGGCGATCCAGAAAGTAGAGCTCGTTCAGCGAATCGAGCAGATCGCGGCTGCACGTGGGGAACCCGGGGTAGGTGAACGTCCAGCAGCCAAACGCTCCGTCCTCACCCAATTCTCGGAGCAAGCCCCGAGCGTCACGCCGGGCGATGTAGTTGAGGAAGATGAAGTACTTCAGGCGGGAGGTCCGAGGCGATTCGCGGTAATGCCAGACGTACATGCTCTCCCCGCGGAAGTAGCGGAAGGATCCGACGTCGATCCACTTCTGCATCGTCTCGGTCTGCCATCGAGAGTGAACCCGAACCGGCCAATCAACCTGGTCGTACGCCTCGCGCAATTCCGCGAGTCTCGGATGATCGAGACGCAGGACGGCTTCAGACCCGGGAGGAAGCGACTTCGAGCCGTCGAGATCGGGAGGGACGTAACTCGGCCTCCCCTGTTGAGGAATACGGACCAGCCGCCATCCGACCTGCGCGAGCGCGCGATCGACAACGGTGCGCACGGCGCGTTTCGTTCGCACGGCGGAGCTCACGTGGGTTCGAGGCGGGCAGCCTCACATAGTTCCCGCCACAGCCGATTCAGCTTCCTATTTCGCGCCAACACATCGGTGTGCATGCACAAGGTGTCCATGGGGTTGGACAGTCCCTCGTAGCCGTGGGCTCGAAGGTGTGCGAGGCAGGCCTCGTGCGTCGCAGCATCGAAATGGAGCCGTTCGAACATGACGATCTTCGGACGCAGCCTTTGGAGATCGATGAGCTTGATGATCTCGAAGTCGAATCCCTCGGTGTCGATTTGGACGATGTCGACACCCGTGACGCCATGCTTCTTGCAGAGGCTTTCGAATGTCAAACAAGGAACGGAGATAGTCGCCACGCGTTGTTCGATGTCGGGGATGATCTCCTTGTGCCTTTCGCTGAGGATCACGTCTTTCCGAAACGACGCGAGAGCGTCATACCACGCGGGCAGGCCATCGTCCGAGGTTTCACGCACGTAGTAGAGCGGCCGCTCGCCGTCTCTCTCTGCGATTGCGACGTTCTCGAGTGCAATCCGACGGTTGCTTCCATAGTTTTGTCGTAGACGTTCGAACACAAATGGCACGGGCTCGACCATGATGCCCGACCATTTTCTCGCGAGGATCTCTTCGCGCAGCGGGTCGAGCTGCGTCCCGTCATGCGACCCAACCTGAATGAAGAAAGCCTTCGGGTAGCAGCGGGCGAACTCGAAGATGACTTGGGCGACCGGTTGTGCGGGTGGTCGCCGCGGGAGCTTCTGTCGCAATGACCCGAGCGCGCCGCGGATTCGCGACCCCTCCGTCGTGTGCGGCCGGAGTGCACCGGCCGCGCGATCCACTACCGCGGCAAACGCATTATGGAGGTGCACGTTCGTTCAGCCCGGATCTCGTGAATGAGCGCCGCAGGAAGCGTTCTCGCCTCGGCTCTGCGTTACTCGACGTGTTCGTTGAGGGAAGTTCGGGCGCCAACACTAGCCGCAGGCTTCACCGCGCGTACCGCCAACACCAGTCCGTTCTCAGCGCGAGTCCGTTCCGAGTACAGCCGATCAGCCAGCGCAATCAGGCTCTGCATCACGAGCAAGTACGGCCGCCGAAGCCACCGCGGAATATGCCCGGCGGTGCCATCCTGGAGGAGTTGCAGCGCCGCGGCCGCGAGACCCAAGACTCCGCGCATCTCCACCACGTCCAAGCCGGCACGCTGCACGATCCTTGCCAGGCCGTCACAGGTCCAGCGCCAGTAGTCCTGCGGATCGCGGTGTAGATACATGATCCCGTGGGTCGTGAGAACGAGCGTTCCGCCGGGCCTGAGCAATCGGAAGCACTCCACGAGGTAAGCGCTCGGATCAGCGACGTGCTCGAGCACCTGTGTCGACAACACGATGTCGAACGAGCCGGCGGGCAATGGCACCGATCCGTCTTCGTCCAGAAGAACGTCAGCTGCGCGATTCCCTTTCAGGTCGGCCCCGACATACTCCATCGTCTTCGGCAACTGGTTCCGGTACGGGCTGTCGGCACAGCCGTAGTCGAGGAGTCTCGTGCCGCCTACAGTTTCGCCGGCCGCAATCAGATCGAGTAACACCGACCGCAGCTTCTTGCCGACGTAGGCGAACGGAGACCAGGGAGCGGTCGAGTGCACGTCGGCGCGGCGGGACGCTTGAAAGACTGGCGCAGAGGTCATGGCATGAATCGGAGCCTGTTGGCTCGATCTCGCGAGGTATAACTCCGAACGTGGCGCAGGATATGCGAAGCCGGCTGAAGCGCGTCGCGGCGTGGGGCCGCCGATCCCGTGCTGAACCGGATACAGCGCGACCGCCTGATCCCAGCATCCTCGGCACTCTGGACTCGCACGATCGAGCAGTGATCGACCAGGCGCGTCCCTACACGATGACGAGCGTCGAGCGGCTGGTCGCCACCATGGATGCGGTCGGGTACGTGACCCAGCGAGGGATACGGGGCGACTTCGTCGAATGCGGGGTGTGGCGGGGCGGTTCAGTGTTGGCCATGATCCTCACGCTGCAGCACCTGGGCGTCCAAGACCGGGACCTGTATCTCTACGACACGTTCGAAGGCATGACCGCTCCCGGAGAGCACGACACGTCACAGTTCGACGAACCCGCCCTCAAGACTTGGTCACGAGCCAGAGCAGCAGGGCAGACAGCGTGGGACTACTTCTTCCGGTCAGATGACTTCGGGGTGGAGCACGTCCGGCAGCTCCTGCTCGGCACGGGGTATCCACCGGAGCGGATTCACTTCGAGGTCGGTCCGGTCGAACGGACCCTGCCGAAACAAGCACCGGAGGGGATCGCACTGCTGCGCTTGGACACGGACTGGTACGAGTCGACCAAGCACGAGCTCGTTCATTTGTACCCGAGGCTCGCCGATGGAGGCGTGCTCATCATCGACGATTACGGCCACTGGGAAGGGTGCCGGCGCGCGGTCGACGAGTACTTCTCGCAGCTTGCGCCACGGCCACTTCTCGGCAGAATCGACTACACGGGCAGACTCGCGATCAAACACTGACCCGCGCGCACGCGAGTGTGCCCGAATGTCAGCCGGCGGTCCCCGCCAGGTAGCTCCGGTACCAGTTCACAGTCTCGGCGAGCGCGTCCTCGAGCTGCCAGCGCGGCGCCCACCCGAGCAGTTTCCGTGCCTTCGTCGCGGACAGGTGCTGCGCCGGGATCTCGTGTCGCGCCGTTCCGCGGATGTCGGGCTCGATGTTGCTCCCGATGATCTCCTGCAGGAGCGCCACCAACTCGAGAACGCTCGTCGGCGTCTCGGTCGAAAAGTTGAACGCCTCGCCGGCCAGGCCTGGGTTGTCGGCCATTGCTTCGGCGAGGTCGATGTAGGACAGAGCTCCGTCGACCACGTAGAGGTAGTCACGAACCAGCGTTCCGTCGGAACGGATCACCGGTGACCGACGCTCGAGCAGCGACCGGATCGTGCCCGGCACCAGGCGTTGCCAGTTGGTGTCACCGGGCCCGAAGAAGTTGCCACAGCGGGTGATGCAGACCGGGAGCGCCCAGGTGTTCCAGTAGCTGGCGGCGATGAGGTCGGCACCGGCCTTGGATACGTCGTAGGGGTTCCGAGCCAAGAGCGGCATGGATTCGTCGTAGGGCAGCTCGGGCTGTGTGCCGTACGCCTTGTCGCTGCTCGCGGTGACGATCTGCTCGATGGCCGGCGAGCGACGAGCCGCCTCGAGCACGGTTGCGGTGCCGAGAACGTTCGCAGTCCACGTCGACATCGGATTCCGGTTCGACACCTCCACCTGGGTCTGGGCCGCGAGATGGAACACCGTTCGTATCTGGTACTCGCCGAGCAGCCGCTCGACGAGCGCTTGGTCCTCGACCGCGCCGCGGACAATGGCGACATCGTCGGCCCATTGCACGATCGGCGTGCGCGGGACCTCGTCGCGCACGAGTACGGCGACTTCGGCACCGAGTTCGACGAGCTTGCCGGTGAGGTGGCTGCCGAGGAAACCGGTTGCGCCGGTCACGCCGACCGGGCGATGTCGCCAGAAGCTCGCGTCTGGTGTTCGGGTCACGTCACGCGCGACGTAGGTCGCCGTTCGTGCTCGCTTCCTCGACCTTGCCGTCGATCGAGCCTTTCGGCCGGCCTTGTCCGTAGCCGAAGCCGTAACCGAATCCGTAGCCGTACCCGTAGGTGAACGAGTCGCTGCCGTAGGCGAAGTTGGCGTACTTCGGCTGGAACTTGTTGAGCACGACACCCAGCAGCCGGGTCTGGTTCCGTGTGAGCGCGTCCTTGGCGCGCTTCGCCGCCGGGGCGGGCGTGCGGCGGGCCTCGACCACGAGCACCGCGCCGGCGGCAAGTCGCCCGATGACGAGCGTGTCGGCGACGGGAAGGACCGGCGGTGTGTCGAGCAACACGATGTCGGCTTGCTGAGCCAGCCACTCGAGGAGCTGACCGCTTCGCGGGGTCGCAAGCACTTCGGTGGGATTGGCGATCTGCGGCCCCGTCGACAGGAAGTACATGCCCGAAGGGGCTGTGTCACCGGATCCGGGGAGCTCGACGTACTGCAGGCACTCTTCGAGGGATCGCCGACCGAGGAGCACATCCGAAACGCCGACCTCGTTGTGCGCTCCGAGCAGGCGGTGCGAGTCGGGGTTGCGCAGGTCCATGTCGACGAGGACGACGCGCGGGCCCGCAGTGGCGATGGATTCCGCGAGATTCACGCAAGTGGACGTCTTTCCCTCTCGCGCGTATGCGCTCGTCACGATGACGATCGGATTGTCGAGCTCTGCGATGGACACCAACAAGTTCGAACGAAGGACGCGGAAAGCCTCGCGAACAGTCTGGCGATGCGTCGTCTTGTTCTCCGCCGAGGCGGTGCGACGGCGCGTGAAGCTAGCCAACGGGTGCGCCCCTCTCGGGCGCCGGTCGAGTTCCCGGCATGGGCTCGACGTGCGCCGCCGCGGAGGTCGGCAGATGTTCACCGAGTGCCGGGACGACTCCCAGTACGAGCAGCTCCAGGTGGCGTTCGACGTCATCGGCCGAACGGAACGAGATGTCGAGGTGCTCCAAGAGTGCGACGACGCCGCCCGCGAGCACGAGGCCGAACAGGCCGGCCAAGATCAGGTTGCGGGCAAGGCCCGAAGAGTTCGGGCCATCCGGTAGCTCGGCGTACTGGTACACCGAAACGACTTCCTCACCGCTCGAGCCGCGGGTTTCGAACTCTCGGGCTTGCCGGACGAACGCATCGGAAATCGTGTTGACGAGGGTCCGCGCGATCGCAGGATCACGGTCGGTGACAGATACATAGATGAGATTCGTCTCGGGGCCCTGCGCTGCGACTGTCGAACCGCGAATCTCCTTTTGCGTCCGATCAATGTCCGCATCGCGCGCCACCGCTCGAGCGACTCTCGCGCTCGGAAGCATGGCAGTGAACGTGTTGATCAGTCGATCGAATCCAGCAACGCGGTCGCCGGAGAGCTCACCGCTGCTCGGATCGATGTTGAGGGATTGCGATCCGACGTACAGAGTGCTCGTTGCCGTGTAGGTCTTGTCGCGGGGGGTGATGAGCCATCCTGCGACCAATGCCGCCACGACGATCGCGAAGATGAGCAGCGCTCGCCGGCGTACGACCGACAGATAACGGCGAAGCTCCATCCTTGTCGAAACCCTCCGACTGGACTCTCGACTCGGCTCCGAGGTTGTGGGCTGGCCGAGGTGGAAAGGGCCAAGGTCAGGATAGCCGGACGGTGCCGGTCCACCGCTGACGCGGCGGCCGCCAGCGGTACCCTCGGGGGCCGTGCAAGAGGGGGACCGAGACGACCCGGCTGAGGGCCTCGACGCGCGGTTGCGCTGGCCGGGCCAGAACGCGAGCCCGGTGGATGAAGCGCCCCCCGACGGGAGTCCTGACGACGCCCGCCCGGAGGCATCGGACGGCCCGTTGGTGGACGTGGAGTCCGGGCTCTCGACCGAAGCGATCGGCGCTCCGCCGCACGATGAGGTGTACACCGAGCAGGTCGCGGAACGGCGTATCGAAGAGCTGCAGAGGCTGCTCGGCGCGCGACTGGGCGAGCTCGAGCGCCTTGCCAGCACCGTCTACGAGGACTTTCGGCGCGTAGCGCGTCAGCATCTCGATGAAATCGAGCGGTTGACCGGGCGCTGTGAAGCCGAGCTCCAAGAGGTCGGAGGTCGACGAGCGCTCGACGTCGAACGAACCGCCGAGGCCGCAGCCACCAGGCTCGACGCCATCACCGCGCAGCGGCAGACCGAGTTCGAGCTGGCGGTCGAGCGCGCACTGGACGAGCTTCGACGTACCGCCTCACGGCGGCTGACCGAGCTCGAGCGATCGTTGGGGGAGCGGATCGGCGCCCGCGAACAGCAGGCCGTCTTCGCGCTCGACGGTGCGGAACGAGACGCCGTCGAGCGGCTCGCCGAGTCCGCAGAACGGCGCTCGAGCACGTCAGGACTCCTGCTCTTGAGCCTGGGTGTCGCCTTGGTCGCCCTCGTCATAGCCGTCGTCGCGGTTGTGACGGCCAGCTGACACGCTACGCGAGGATTCCTGGGACATGATGACGCGGAATGTCGATCCTTGCCGTTGCGCCCGAGTCCGCCAGCGGCGCGAGATCGTCGATTAGCACCGAGCGTTCGTGAGCACTCGCTGGGCGATCGCGTTTGTCGTTGCCACCTGGGTGGCGATTGCCGGCAACGCGCTTCTTCGGCGCCTGGCACGCTCGTCGTCATCGTGGCGCGCCTCGGAGTATTGGGGCCTACAACTGCGCCTGCTCGGCGGGCCGGTGCTCGCCGTGGCGACGCTGTTGGGGACTACGGCGTCCCCGTCATTCACGGGTCGACTTGGAATCGCGTTGGGTGCTGCCGCGCTGATCGCGGTGTTCGGCTTGCTCGACTACCGACGCGACGTGCCAGGCATGGTGCGGCAGGCCGTAATCCTGGCGGCGGCGATTGCAGTGGTCGCCGGCGGGATGCGCGTTGCGGTGCTGAGCTCCTCGCTGCTCGATGCGCTGCTCACGATCGGATGGATCGTGCTGATCACGAACGCCTTCCGTCGCCTCGACCACGTCGAGGGACTGGCGGTAGCGATCGCCGGCATCTCAGCCGCGGCCTTGTTCGGCGTGTCGGCAATCGCCGCCAATGCCGGTGTCGCCACGCTGTGCGTCGCGCTCGCGGGCGGATGTCTCGGTCTCGTCGTCTACAACTGGCGCCCTGCTTCGACGGTTCTGGGGCCGTCTGGTGCGAGCTTCGCCGGCTTCGTGCTCGCATTCACCGTGGTCGAGTTTCGCCCGGACCGCGCGACGCCAGGCGGGCTGCTGATCCCGTTCCTTGTCTTCGGCCTCCCGGTGCTCGACCTCGTATGCGTGACGTGTTCTCGGCTCTGGCGCGGAATTCCGCTTTCCCGCCGCCGGCCCGACCATCTCCTGCACCGTTTCCGCCGTAAAGGCTGGTCTCGGGACCGATCGATTGCGGCGCTCCTGAGCGCACAAGCGCTGCTGTGTGGTCTTGCCGTACTGGTCGCCCGCGACTTCGCATCGCCCTGGCTGGGTCTGCTCGTCGGCATCGGGATCCTTCTCGTGGTTGTGCTCGCCGGTGTGCCCGAAGCACGGGTCGAGTATCGATCTCGGACTCGAGGACGGCTCGTGC
This sequence comes from Acidimicrobiia bacterium, assembly GCA_031177445.1. Taxonomy (GTDB): domain Bacteria; phylum Actinomycetota; class Acidimicrobiia; order IMCC26256; family JACDBD01; genus JAPSGP01. The sequence goes on along the minus strand of JAPSGP010000008.1, from coordinate 5,572 downwards.
TCGAGGTCGCTGCATGCGTCCTCTTCGTCGTCGCAGTGCTGGGTGCGCTCGCGGTCGTGCAAGGAATGCGCGAAGTGCAAGCAGCGCAGTCAGCGCTGACCCGCGCACTGGACGTCGGACGGGCCGGCGACACCGAACAAGCGCAGGTCGAATTTGCCCGAGCCGAACGGCATTTCGATCGCGCAAACACCTGGGTGAGCGGCCCGCTCGGCGTCCCCGGCCGGTTGATCCCGGTAGTCGCCGAGAACTTCCGTGCTGCGCGCGAGCTGTCCTCCGGGGGCCAGGATGTGGCGCGTGCGGGAGTCGAGCTCGCCGGCGCCGCCAACACGAGATTGCAGGTCTCCGACGGTACGGTCCGGCTCGATGCGGTCCGACAAGTCACTCCCGAGATCGAGGCCGCCGCGGGCTTGCTGGATCAAATCGTGCGGCGTGTCGACGATCTCTACGGGCCATACCTCGTCGGCCCGGTGCGCGATCGTGTCAGCAGCGCACGGCGTGAGCTCGACCAAGCGGTTGGCGAAGCCGAGAACGCGGTCGCGGCGGCTCACGTCGCACCCGCCGTCTTCGGTGCCGATCGTCCGCGCCAGTACTTCCTGGCGATCCAAAACAACGCCGAGCTCCGTGCGACCGGGGGCATCATCGGCAACTGGGGAATCCTGACCGCGGCAAACGGAAAGGTGACGCTGGAGGACGTCTACCGAACGCGGCTCCTGAACGAGGACCCCATCCCCCGCGGTGGCAGCACCCGGCAGCTCGAAGCGCCGGAGGACTACGTGCAGCGGTACGCGCGCTTCACTCCGGCACAAATTTGGCAGAACCTCAACATGTCCCCCGACTTCCCAACCGTGGGGAAGCTCGTCCAGAACCTGTACCCGCAATCAGGCGGCGGGCCGATCGACGGCGTGATCGCGGTCGACCCAGTGGGGCTGCAGGCGCTGCTCGAGCTCACCGGGCCCATCCCCGTCGAAGCGTGGCCCACGCTGATCGACGCTGAGAACGTCATCGACGTGACGCTTCGACAGGCTTACGACGTGTTCGACCAGGCCGAACGCGAGGAGTTCCTGGGTGACGTGGCAGAAGCTGTGTGGGACCGCGCAATCAGTTCGCGACTCGGCAGCCCGGCTCGTATCGCTCGCAAGCTTGGCGATGCCGCGCGGCAGGGCCACCTCATCCTGTGGTTCACCGACCCGGAAGAGCAGGCGTTGGCGGAACGCCTCGGCATCGCCGGCGCGGCGCCACGGCCCCGATCTGACGAGCTGTTCGTCACAACGCAGAACGCCAGCGGCAACAAGGTCGACTACTACCTGACCCGGCAAATGAGCTACGACGTCGACCTTCGCCCAGACGATCAGCTGCTCAGCGCGGAAGCTACGGGTCGCCTCGTCGTGACGCTCAACAATGGAGCTCCATCGAGCGGAGCCGCACAGTACGCACTCGGTCCCTTCGATGAACGCTTCGCACCCGGTGAAGACCGCTCGTTCGCCTCGGTCTATTCATCGTTGGGCTTTACCGGCGCAACCTTGGACGGTCAGCCAACCGCGTTGGAAACGGCGACCGAGCTCGGTCGCAATGTGTACTCGCAGTTCGTGAGCGTCTTGTCCCGCACGAGCCGGACGCTCGCTCTCGACCTCGAAGGCACGGTGGCGCTCGATCGGGGAGGCTGGTACACGCTCGATGTCGTGCACCAGCCGACGCTGCTGCCGGACGACGTGGGCATTCGCATCGAGGTCCCACCCGGTTGGGAGATTCGCGACGCGAAGGGCATTGATCTTCTTGGGCCGCGCCGCGCCGGCGGGCGCATCGCGGTGAGCGAGTCCCGCCAGATCCGGGTCCGAATCGGACGAGACCCGCAAGTTACGGGTTGAAAGGGGTTATGCCGGGAAGAGCAAGATGCCCGACTCGACGAACTTTGTTCGATACCCTGACGTTTGGCGGGGTGAGGAACGTATCGGGTAGTAGACATGCCCTACGGGAGATGCGAAACTTCCCGCACTCTGAGTGGGGCTTGTACGTGGGGCTCGCGGGCGGCCGAGTGAAGGAGACCCCTTTGCGGGGCATGCGCAAGCTGATGGCGATCGTCGCCTTCGCCGTCGGGCTCAGCCCGGTGGTGCTCGCCGCGCCCGCCAGCGCCCAGGAATACCCCCCGGTATCGTGTTCGCTCTCGTTGAGTGTCAGCGTCGGCGAGCGCGGTCAGACGGTGTTGGCGTCGACGGCGAACTGCGACTCGCCGTTCCGAGCCAACGTCACCGTCATCATCGAGCTCTTGTCCCAGCCCACCTTCTTGACGAACGCGCTGACAGATGCCAACGGGCAATTCCACAATGTCCCGTTCGTCATACCCGAAAACGCCACGCTAGGCCAGCACACGGTTCGGGCAAGCGGGCCGGGGGTTGACGAACCCGACGGCGTCCTCACTGCACCACTCACGGTGGTCGACCGCGGCGTGCCGATCACGGGGGGGATACGGGGGGGCGCCGAGGGTGCCGGACGGCTCGCCTTCACCGGTTCCGACAGCCTGCCCTTACTCTGGCTCGCCTTGATCCTGCTGACGATCGGTACTGCCCTGGTGCTCGCCGCCCGGCGTCGAGCCGAGGTGCGGCGGCGGACCGCGGTCTGACGCGATCGGGGCAGATCCCGGTCCTTCCGAAATCGTGACGACGTCGCGGAGCGTGAGCGGCCTCACATCCGAGCGCGAACAGACGACCTCGGTCCGGGTCCTGCTCGTCTGTCGCGCCAACCTCTGTCGCTCGCCGATCGCGGCCCGAATGCTCGAGCAACGTCTGGCAGAGGGGGGCGCAACCGCGGTCGTCGACTCCGCCGGGCTGGATGTCGCCGACACCGAAGCCGAAACCGGCTTGGTCGAGAACACGCGAGAGTGGGGGATCGATCTGTCGTCGCATCGAAGCCGGCAACTCCGCGCCGATGATCTGCGATCGGCGAGCATCGTCCTGGCAATGGAGCACCATCAGGTCAACGATGTCATTGCACTCGACGCCGGAGCCTGGCCGAAGACGTTCACCTTGAAGGAAGTGGTGCGCCGGGCCCAGGATGTCGGCCCTCGCCGTGAGAAGGAGCACTTCGACGAGTGGGTTGCGCGTGTGCATCGAGGCCGGACGCCCCTCGGGCTCGTCGGCGCGTGGCACGACGATGTCAGCGATCCCGCGGGACGGCCGTCGTCGGAGCTTGAGCGCACGCTCGCCGAGCTCGACGTGCTCACCAGTCGCTTCGTGGACGTCGCCTGGCCGCGGGTAAGAAAGCGCTGGCGGCGGTAGCGCATGGCCTTCGCCGAGACCGAACGCGAGACGACGAGCCGAGCGTCGATGATCCACATCCTTTTCGTGTGCACGGCCAACATCTGCCGGTCACCGATGGCGCAGGCGCTGCTGCAGGTTCGGGCGGGTTCACACGCACCCGAAGTGGCGGTTGCCTCCGCCGGTCTCCTCGAGGCGGGTCAACCGGCGGCGCCCGGGACCCTTCGAGTGCTCGAGCAGATTCGAATCGACGGCCGGTCGCACCTGAGCCGCACCGTGAACGCCGAGCTTCTTCGTCGAGCCGACCTGGTACTCGGGATGGAACGCCGGCACGTCCAGGAAGCCACACTGCTCGTGCCGGAAGCCTTCCCGCGCACGTTCACGCTGAAGGAGCTCGTGCGCAGGGGCAACGCGATGGGGCCCCGACATCAGGAGACGTTGCAACAGTGGTTGGCTCGCGCGAGCGCCGGTCGTTCGACTCGCGATCTGCTCGGCGCCAACCCCGACGACGACATCGCCGATCCCTACGGCGGCGACGAGCACGAGTACGAGCGCACGTTCCGCGAGCTCGATCGCCTGGTGTCCCGCCTGGTCGATCTCCTCTGGCCTGCCTGGGGCTGATTGCCAGGATGGCAGGCGGTAGAAGCCTCTGCCGTCGGCCTCGGCCCTACGGTTTTGCACGCGCTCGATTTAGGCTCCTGCTCGGCTGAGGGAGGGGATCCGGATGGGGCTCAACAGCGGCATCTACAAGTTCGTGCTCGTGCTCCACATCCTGGCGGCGATCATCGGCTTCGGCGCCGTGATCCTCAACGGCATCTATGGCCAGCAGGCGAAGGCGAAGAAGGGCACCGAGGGACTGGCGATCGCCCAGGCCAACTTCCTCGTGGCCAGAGTGGCCCAGTTCTTCATCTACGCCGTGTTCATCTTCGGCATCCTGCTGGTCGTGCTGAGCGACGACGCTTGGAGCTTCGGGGATCTGTGGATCTGGTCCTCGACTGCGCTCTACATCCTGGGCGTCGGCCTCTCGCACGGACTGCTCCAGCCCGATGTACGCCGCATGATCGGCCTGATGGAGCAGCTTGTGGCGATGGGACCGCCGCCGGCCGGCGCCACCGCCACCGGGCCCCCGACCCAGGTCATCGAGCTGGAGGAACGGGGACGGCGCGTCGGGCTCGTGAGCACCGTGCTCGACCTCATCCTTGTCGGAATCCTGTTCCTGATGGTGTGGAAGCCGTAGCTCCGGTCGCTCCGAGCTGCCGCCACCCCGATCGACGCGTACGATTCGCGCTGTGAGCTTCTACGACGACGTGCTGCGCGAGCTCATCGTGGCGCTGGGCGCGGCGTTGTTCATCGGCAACTTGGTGGCGCTGATCCGTCGCCGGGCTGATCGTCGTGCGGCGGCGCGCCGCTCGATCGCCCGCAGTCGCCCGGGCAGCCCGGTGCGCGACGGCGTGCGATCCACGCGAGAACTACAGCAGCTTCCGCAGGCTCCGGTGCTCCGCACGGTCACGTACCTGGTCTTGGGGTTCGTCGTGATGGTCTGGGGTATCGCGTCGCTCGTCTGGTGACGAGCAGGACGCTCTACCCGCTGCCGCACCTTCCCAGGCCGACTGCGTCGAGTCGGTCGTTCACACTCCCGAAAGTGCCCGGGCCGACCACTGCGACCTGAGGGTCGGCCTCGATCTTGCCGACGGCCCGATCCATTGCCCGCTCCATCGCGGCGTACAGCTTCCTGAGCCGGGCCTTGGTGCCTGCGGGATATCCGAGCTCGCGCAGGTCGTCGACCATCTCGCGATAGATCGGCTCCACCTGCTCGAGGTAGACATCCGACGCCGCTTCCGCGTGGCTGGTCGTCAGAGACATGGTGACGCGAGCACTCAGTCCTCCCACGGGTCTGGGAATCTCCGCGTGTCATCGGTCGGCGGCGAAGTCAGGCGCGACACCTTCGACCGATCGCATACTCGGTTGCCGTACACCTGCCTGAGCAATCTTGTCGGGCGAGGTCGTCGTCGTGGTGCGTGACGCGTAAGTGCGCCCGAGCGGGCAATATGTGCGCCCTGGGACGGGGGATCAGCAACCCAGGGACTTGCTGGTGAAGAAGTCGAGTTCATCGAAGCTGGAGGTATCTACACGTCCCCCCTTCGGTCAGACGACCGCAGCGCGGTCGGCTACGGCTTGGGCGGATGCTGCGCCCAATGCCATTCGATGTCCCAGTCCTCCACGCCGAGCACCCGAAGCTGGCGCGTCGCGATCTGCCAGCCCCGGAACCCCGCACGGCCACGTCGTGGTAATAGCCCCACAACTGCGGAGTGGTGCCGTCC